>CAYVDQ010000062.1:0-7417 GCA_964450615.1 uncultured Eubacteriales bacterium
GAAAATCGCATGATGTCCACCGAATATCTGCCGGAGGATGAAGGGGATAACCCGCTTCGTCCGCGCACACTTTCGGAGTATGTGGGGCAAGAAAAGGTAAAGGACAATCTGTCCGTGTTTATCAACGCTGCCAAACTGCGCGGTGATTCTTTGGATCACGTGTTGCTGTACGGTCCTCCGGGGCTCGGCAAAACGACCTTATCTGCCATCATTGCACATGAGCTCGGTGTCAATTTCCGCATTACCTCGGGACCGGCACTGGAACGCGCAGGCGATCTGGCGGCACTGCTTACGAATCTCGATCAAGGCGACGTGCTGTTTATTGATGAAATTCACCGTTTGCCACGCACGGTTGAGGAAATTCTGTATCCGGCGATGGAAGACTTTTCGATTGATATTATCAACGGTAAAGGGCAGGGGGCCTCGTCCATCCATCTGCCGTTGCCGAAATTCACCTTGATCGGTGCGACAACGCGCGCCGGTCAGTTGTCCGCACCGTTGCGTGACCGTTTCGGTGTGGTATGTCGTTTGGAAATGTATACACCGGAAGAACTTGCCAAGATCGTTGCACGCAGTGCGGGAATTTTAGGGATTGCCTGTGATCACGACGGTGCACTTGAAATAGCTTCCCGTTCGCGCGGCACACCGCGTATTGCTAACCGTTTGCTGAAACGCGTTCGCGATTTTGCCCAAGTCATGACGGGCGGCGGCATTGATGCGCACGTTGCGCAAACGGCGCTGGATAAGTTGGAAGTGGACGAGTTAGGCTTGGATATGGTTGACCGTCGCATGCTGATGGCGATGATCCAGCATTACAACGGCGGCCCGGTAGGATTGGATACGCTGGCAGCGGTAATCGGCGAGGAAGCCGTTACCATTGAGGATGTGTACGAGCCGTATTTGCTTCAGCTTGGCTTTATCAACCGTACGCCGCGCGGTCGTGTAGTATTGCCGGCTGCGTATGCGCACTTGGGAATCGCCCATCAGACTACCTTTGACGTGTAAAGGATTTTTCCTATGAGAACAGCGGAAAACTGGAAAGATTATGAATTGTTAGACGCGACCGACGGCGAACGCCTGGAACGGTGGGGAGATTGCGTGTTGATTCGTCCGGATCCTCAGATTTTGTGGAGTACCGGCCGAAGGCATCCCTTGTGGAAGGCGGCGCAAGCGCGGTATCATCGGTCACACACGGGCGGCGGTCATTGGGAGACTTACAAACCGTTGCCGGATGTGTGGGAAATCGGATATGAGTCACCGGCTGCGGGACTTCACGGACTGCATTTTCGCTTAAAGCCCATGGGCTTTAAGCATACCGGCTTGTTTCCGGAGCAGGCTGTCAACTGGGATGTGATGGCATCCATGATCCGCGCAGCAAACCGTCCCATTCGCGTGCTCAATTTGTTTGGTTATACCGGTGGTGCCACCTTGGCGTGTGTTGCTGCAGGCGCGCACGTGACGCACGTGGATGCTTCCAAGGGCATGGTCACTTGGGGGCGCGAAAATGCCGTTTCCTCCGGCTTAGCCGACCGTCCCATGCGTTGGTTGGTTGACGATTGCGGAAAATTCGTTCAGCGCGAACAACGGCGCGGCAACACCTACGATGCGATTTTGATGGATCCGCCGTCTTACGGGCGCGGCCCGAACGGTGAGGTATGGAAATTGGAAGAGCAGATTTACGGTTTGGTGCGCGAATGCGTATCCCTTTTGTCGGATAACCCGCTCTTTTTCCTTGTCAATTCATACACCACGGGCTTGTCGCCGTCGGTGATGCAATATATGCTGGGTTCCTTGATTGTCTCGCGGTTCGGAGGGAACACTTCTGCTGATGAGATCGGTTTGCCGGTCACGCAAAGCGGGTTGGTTCTGCCTTGCGGCGCTACCGCTATGTGGAAAGCGGGTGACTGCGTATGAATATGATTTCGGTGGATTCCCTTCGTTTTCGGTATGAAGAGGGGGAAGAACAGCCGGATTCCGAGGTTGTGCTGGATGGTGTCGATCTGACCGTCCGGCGCGGTCAGTTTGTTGCCTTGCTTGGGCATAACGGTTGCGGAAAATCCACGCTTGCCAAACATTTTAACGCGCTCTTGTTGCCCCTTGGCGGCGCGGTGCTGATCAAAGGCATCTCTACGGCGGATGAGGATAAGCGCTACGATATCCGCAGCACGGTAGGTATGGTGTTGCAAAATCCGGATAATCAGTTGGTTTCTACGATCGTGGAAGAGGACGTGGCGTTTGGTCCCGAAAATTTAGGGGTCGATCCCGCCGAGATCCGCGAGCGAGTGGATGCTGCCCTCAAAGCGGTCGGTATGTATGAGTACCGCGGGCATGCAGCCCATAAACTGTCCGGTGGTCAAAAACAGCGTGTGGCGATTGCCGGTGTGTTGGCAATGCAACCGGAATGTATCGTGTTGGATGAGCCGACGGCGATGTTGGATCCGCGTGGCAGAAAAGAAGTTATCGATACCATCTGCCGCTTGAATCGTGAACAGGGAATCACGATCGTCTTAATCACCCATTACATGGAAGAAGCCGTGTTGGCTGACCGTGTTGTGGTAATGGAAAACGGTAAAATAGTGGTTGACGGTACACCGCATGAGGTTTTTTCGAAAGTGGACACGTTACGTGAACTGGAATTGGATGTGCCTCAGCCGACAGAACTTTGTTATGCATTGCGGCAGGCGGGAGTCGATCTGCCGGACAACGTTCTGACGATTGATGAATGTGTCGAGGCGTTATCGGCACTGCTATAAAGGAAGAGAAATTCCATGGCTTTGATTGAAACAGAAAACTGCACATTGCGGTATTCCGCCGGAACGCCGTTTGAACGGGAAGCTCTCCACGATGTATCTGTCAGCATCGAGGAGGGTGAGTTTGTCGGTGTTATCGGCCACACCGGATCCGGAAAATCCAGTTTCGTACAGTTGCTTAACGGTCTGTTAAAACCGGATTCCGGTCGGGTGCTATTAGACGGCCATGATATTTGGGAGCACCCAAAGGAAATCCGTAAGGTGCGTTTTGAGGTTGGTATGGTATTCCAATATCCGGAGTACCAACTGTTTGAGGAAACGGTATATAAAGATATCGCCTTTGGACCGCGTAACATGGGATTATCTGAGGAGGAGATCCGCGAGCGTGTGCTCACCGCCGCCGAATGGGTAGGACTCAAAGCCGAATTGCTCCAAAAATCGCCGTTTGAGCTTTCGGGCGGAGAAAAGCGCCGTGCGGCGATTGCCGGTGTGATGGCAATGCGCCCGCGTGTACTCATTCTTGATGAACCAACCGCCGGTCTGGATCCGCGCGGCAGAGATTTAATTTTAAGTCGTATCCGTGCGTATCAGCAGGAATTCCATACCACGGTCTTGCTCGTATCCCACAGTATGGAGGATATTGCTCGCGCAGCGGATCGGGTGTTGGTTTTAAACAACGGTTCTGTCGCGATGCTTGAGACCGCAGACCGCATTTTTTCACAAGCTGCCGAACTGGAAAACATGGGGCTTTCGGTACCGGCGGTCACCGCCATTTTTGCAAAACTGCGTGAACGCGGTTTTGCGGTGCCGGATAGCGTTTACACGGTTGAAAGTGCTAAAACGGCGTTGCTGTCCCTCTTGAAAGGGGGTACCGACCATGCTGTCTGACATTTCCATCGGTCAGTTTTTCCCGGGAAATTCGCTGATTCATCGGATGGATCCCCGTGTGAAACTGGTGCTCACCTTTGCGTATATCCTTTTAATCTTCATACCGGATAACTGGATGGGATTGGCAGCTGCTATTGTTCTGCTCGGTGTGTGTATCGGACTGTCCCATATTCCGCTTAAACTGTTTCTCAAAGGTTTGAAACCGGTGATTCCGCTGTTGATATTCACTTCGATTATCAACATCTTCTATGTGGAAGGGCGGGTACTTCTCAGTCTTTGGGTATTGGAAATAACTTTGGAAGGCATTTTTACGGCACTGTTCATTTCGATCCGTATTTTGTGTTTGATCGCTGCCGGTTCTTTGCTGACCTACACCACTTCGCCGACCACCTTGACCGATGCATTGGAGCGTGTGTTAAGCCCGCTTAAGGTGCTTCATATCAGTGTACATGAGATTGCGATGATGATGACGATCGCGTTGCGGTTTATCCCGACGCTGATTGAAGAAACGGATAAAATCATGTCCGCGCAAAAAGCGCGCGGAGCCGATATGGAAAGCGGTAATTTGTTGCAGCGTATTCGAGCGCTGATTCCGGTGCTTGTGCCGCTGTTTATTTCCTCCTTCCGCCGCGCGTATGAATTGGCAACGGCAATGGAATGCCGTTGCTATCACGGCGGAGAAGGACGCACGCGTATGAAGCAGTTGCACATGGTAATGCGCGACTATATGGCGCTTGGCGTGATGGTAGTGTTTATTACCTTGCTTATTTTGAGCAACGTGTTTGTTGCACCCACGATTTGATAAAAGAAGGGGGGTTCTGTATGGCGAATGTGTGTTTGACATTACAGTATGTCGGAACGCGGTATCACGGTTGGCAGGTGCAGCCAAACGGCATTACCGTGCAGGAAACTCTCCAGGATGCGATTGAACGGGTAACCGGTGTTCGCAGTGCTGTCACCGGTTGCAGCCGTACGGATGCCGGGGTACACGCCCGTCGGTTTTATTGTACGACTGCACAGCCGCAGCGTTTGTCTGTCGAAAAGTTCGTACAAGCGCTGAATGCCATCTTACCCGAAGACATCGCGGTGCTTTCCTGTAACGCAGTATCAGATGCGTTTCATCCGCGGTATTCGGCGGTAGCAAAACGATACGTTTACCGCATCTGGAACGGAGCGGTGCGCAATCCGTTTGAGCAAGGCTTTTCGTTGCATTTACGCTCGCCGCTTGATGAAGCGCGTATGAACGAGGTCGCGCAACTGTTTTTAGGTACACACGATTTCTCGGCGTTTTGCTCCGTAGGCAGTACTGTGCAGGATAAGGTGCGCAACATTCGCCGCTCCGAGGTGAAACGCGAGGGCGACGCCGTGATTTATACAGTGGAAGCGGACGGCTTTTTGTATAATATGGTTCGCATCCTTGTCGGTACGATTTTGGATGTAACAGCCGGTCGCTTACCTTTCGAAAGCGTGCAATGTGCGTTGGAAACCGGTGACCGTGAGTGCGCCGGAGCCACTGCACCCGCTTGCGGATTGCATTTGGATGAAGTTTGGTATCAGAAGGAGGGGGGCAGCCGTGAGTGAATCAAAAGCTCCGCGTCGGCGGCCGAAGAACCAGTATCTTCCGTGGCTGCGTTTGTTTGTGCGGCTTCTGATTGTTGTTGCTGTTTTGCTGGTCGGCTTTCTGATTTGGAATAACTGGGACAGAATTGCCCCGGAGGCTGTTTTGGATTGGGCAGAGGCACGGTTTGGTGATGCACAGGTCGGCAGCGGATTTCCGGTTGCGATTGAAGGGAATTCCGTTTTGGCAATGAGCGAGGTAAACCAGCACTTGGTTACGCTTACCGATACTTCACTGCAGTTTTACAATTCTTCAGCATCTCGCGTTGTTACGCGTAATCACCCTTTTTCCGATCCCACACTACACACAGCAGGCCGTTATGCATTGATCACCGAAGTGGGCGGCAGCCGATTCCGTTTGGAAACGCGCCGTGAAACGGTTTTATCCATGGAATTGGAAAACCGCAAGATATACGCTTCTTGTGTTTTATCCTCCGGTATGGTCGGTGTGGTAACAGATAGCGCTTCACAGAGTTATCTCTGTGAAATTCGGGTGTATGATCGCCGCGGAAAATCGGTTTTCACCTATCAGTGCCGCAAATATATGCTGACAAATATTTCCTTGGCAACCAACGGTAAGGGGGTTGCGGCTGTCGGTATAACCGCTGAAGGCGGTATGTTGAAATCGGTTCTGCTGATGTTTAATTTCTCCGATACCGAGCCCGTCGAATACAGCGGTTCGAATCTGCTCTTATATGATGTTAATTATTACAGCAGCGGTGCCGTCCTTGCGGTTGGAGATAAAGAGATATGGATTCTTCCCGCTCGTGGAAATGCGGTTGAAAAAATTCCCCTTGATGGTTTTGAACCGATTGGCTACAGTGCATCCACCACGTTGTCCAGCCTTGTGTTGCAACGTTCCGGCAGTACAGGTGACAGCTACGTATGGACGATTGACGGGTCAGGAACGGTGTGGAAGAGCGAGCAGATGAAAGGGAACTTCCGCAGTGTTTCGTGCCAAAGCACGCAGATTTTGGTGCTGACTGAATCGCACTTATATAATTTTGCAAAGTCAGAGTTGAGCAATGAAGTTTACACACCATCGGATTCTTTATTGGTTACGGAATACCGTGACCGGCCGTTGCTGCTGACACTGAGTGAATTGCAACGCGTGGAAGCTTAGTTGTATTTTTTGCATAGATATGCTACAATATTGATTAACCACAAAGCGCCGAAAATCCGCCGTTTGAGGCGGGTTCGAGTGCGTTAGTTGTGGTTAATACTGTAAAGGAGAACCCCAAATGTCGTATATTTTAGACGCCATAGTTGTTATTGTTATTGCTGTTACAGCGTTTATCGGATACCGTCGTGGATTCATTCGTACGATTATCCAACTTGCCGGTTGTATTGTCGCGTTTATACTGGCCCTTTCCTTGAGCAACACCGTGTCGACGATGGTGTATGATGGGCTTTTGCGTGACAACTTACACGAAAAGATCGAAACGGTTTGGACCGAAACTGCTGTTGAGGGTGCTGCACAGACTTTGACGGAACAGGCAGAGGCGATTTTGGATACACTTCCCGAATTCGTGCAAACCACTTTGGACACCGAAACGATCACGCAGGGAATTCACGATTCCGTCGGCAACGATCAGACCGGTGTCGCGGTTGCTGATTATTTGGTGGATGACTTGATCCGCCCGATAATAGTGGCGGTGATTCGCTTCGTTGCATTTTTGATTTTGTTCGCGATCCTCATGTTTGTGATCCGCTTGTTAGAGAAACTGCTGAAGCCGCTCACAAAAATGCCGCTTGTTCGTCAGACGGACGGCTTGTTAGGCGCTGTTGTCGGCTTGGTAAAAGGCATCGTATTTGCGTTAGTGGCGGTAACGATTATGCAGTTGATTGCAACCGGTGCCACCACCGGTCCCTTTACGCAGGAAAACTTGGATAATAGCGTGGTGGTCGGATGGGTTGCAGAAATCAATCCTCTTTCGGCGGTACTTAGGATTGAATGAGGTAACTTGCAATGGAACGTTTAAAATTTGTATGGAATATCCCAAATGTCTTATCGTTGGTACGTATCGTCTTGCTTCCGGTTTTTGCAGTGTTGTATTTTAACGACCTATTGATATGGGCAGTCATAACGTTGCTGTTCTCGGGACTTACCGATCTGTTTGACGGTGTGATCGCAAGACGGTGCAATCAAATTACCGAGATCG
>CAYVDQ010000063.1:0-7386 GCA_964450615.1 uncultured Eubacteriales bacterium
CTGCCGCATATAGGTGGATTTACCCGCCATATTCGGGCCGGTGATGATTGCCACACGATTGTTGTGATTATCGAGCAGCACATCGTTCGGCACAAACGGGGCGGATTGCAATGACTCCACCACCGGATGGCGACCGTTTTTGATATCGATAATCCCGCTGAGGTCTACGATCGGACAAACGTAGTTTTGATAGGCTGCCACCTGCGCGAAGGAGGTCAGCACGTCTAATTTTGAGATCGCCTCCGCGGTGGACTGAATACGCACGAGCTCGTTCGCGATTGCCGTACGCACCTCGCAGAACAATTGGTATTCCAAAGCCACCGCGCGGTCCTTTGCTCCTAATACGCGGGCTTCCAACTCTTTAAGTTCCTGCGTAATATACCGTTCGGCATTGGCAAGCGTCTGCTTGCGAATATAGTGCTCCGGCACTTCATTCGCAAAGCTGCGCGACACTTCTATGTAATAGCCGAACACGCGGTTATACCCGATCTTCAAGGTCCGGATACCGGTTTTTTCTTTTTCTTCCGCTTCAATACGCGCAAGTACGCTTTTGCTGTCGTCCATAATCAGACGCAATTCATCAAGCTCCGCGTTATAACCCTCGCGAATCATACCGCCCTCACGCACCGAGAACGGCGGATTTTCCGCAATCGCTTCAGTAATCAGGCTAAACAGATCCGGCAAGGGGTCAATGGTTTCTTGAATTTCTTTCAGCAGTGCGCACTGCGTGCCGACGAGCCGCGCTTTAATGGGGGCGAGCCGTTCAATGGTCTGACCGAGGGACGCGACTTCTTTCGCGTTCGCGCTACCGTACACCACGCGCGTCATAATACGCTCTAAATCGTAAATCTCGCCGAGCAATTCCCGCAGATCCTCGCGAAGCACCACGTCATGTACGATCTCCGCCACCGCATTTTGACGGCGGGAGATCTGCGCAGGATGCAAAAGCGGCTGCTCGATCCAGTTGCGGATGAGGCGCTTGCCCATGGCGGTGCGGGTCTTATCCAACACACCGAGCAACGAGCCGCGTTTTTCCTTGTTGCGCATCGTTTCAAGTAATTCCAAATTGCGTCTGGCGGTCAAATCCAGTCGCATAAATTGCGCATCGGAATAGACATCGAGCTGTGTCATTCGCTCAATACCCGTCATCTGCGTCATATACAAATAATGCAACGCACAGCCGAGTGCCAGCACCGCCGAAATGCTGTCCTGCAGCGACAACTGTTCCAGTGACGCTTTATGAAAATGCTCAAGCACCCGTGCGATAGCCGCCTGCAGATCAAAGCAAGCCGGCTCTGCCTGCTCCGGTATAACGCTCAAACGGTTCGCCAAGAATTCCGTCACAGTAGGATCCGCCATGGCGACATCGTTGAGCAACACCTCACGGGGCGCAAACCGTCCGAGCTCGTTTTGCATACGCGGGACAACGTCCTGCCCGCGAAGCTCGGTCACGTGCAGTTCACCCGTAGAGGTATCCACAAAGCATAAACCGACTTTATCAAATCCGTCCTCAGCGTGCACCACACACAGATAGTTGTTACGGCCCTCCTCCAGCATACTGCCTTCAATGACCGTACCGGGCGTAATGATGCGCACCACGTCGCGTCGGACAATTCCTTTCGCCGTAGCGGGATCCTCGGTCTGCTCACAGATCGCAACCTTGTAACCACGGTTGACCAGTTTGGCGATATACCCCTCACAGCTGTGAAACGGCACGCCGCACATCGGGGCGCGTTCTTCCTGCCCGCAATCGCGGCCGGTCAGTACGAGTTCCAACTCCTGTGACGCGATTTTTGCATCGTCAAAAAACATCTCGTAAAAATCGCCCAAACGGTAAAACAAAATACACTGCGGGTAATTCTTCTTGATTTCAAAATACTGTTGCATCATAGGGGTTACCGGCATACCGCTCACCTCCTTTTTACGTCTATTACTTTCTCGTTAATGGCATCCGCCGCAGCTTGAACAATTGCCGCCGCACTGATGCTCATCATAATCATCGGGATTAAGGCCCTGCGCCGCCATATTGATGATGGCACCAATGCCGTTGATGATCTTGTCAAGCTCGGTCTTGGCGGCATTGTACGCCGTCATCGACTCGTTTGCCATCACGCGGGCATACACCTCGCGCAGTTCGACGTTGAGCTGTTTGACCTTTTCTGCATCCTGTTCAGCTTCGGGCTTTGCTGCCTCGCCATTGATCGCCATGCGCTTTAAATTAAACTCACCGATAAGCTCCTGCAGCGCGGCATCGTTATCCGCCTGCGCCTGCGCCATCTGTACCTTTACGAACCGCTCATCCTGCTGAATTGCGTGTCCGATTTCCTTTGCCATTTCCAAAATCTGTTCCATTGTTCTTTACTCCTTACTTCTCAATCTCACCGGTTAGGATATAACTGCGTGCGCCGGTGATACGCACCTTGACAAACTCGCCAACGCGCGCAGGATCGCCCTGCACGCGTACGATACTGTTATCCGCAAGCCGCGCTTCCAAGAAGCCGCCTGCCTCTGCCTCCAACAACGCCCGCTGCGTCGTCCCGACAACAGCTTTCAACCGCTCTGCCGAGATTTCCTCCTGCAACGCCGTCATTTCGGAGAACCATGCCGATTTGGTTTCGGCGGGGATCGGATCCTCCATGTTTGCCGCGGGCGTTCCCTCGCGCGGCGAGAAAATGAAGGTGAACAGTGAGGCAAACCCCAC
This sequence comes from uncultured Eubacteriales bacterium, assembly GCA_964450615.1. Classification (GTDB taxonomy): domain Bacteria; phylum Bacillota; class Clostridia; order Oscillospirales; family Acutalibacteraceae; genus RGIG3009. Next base: position 2,702 of record CAYVDQ010000063.1, read on the forward strand.
TTCGCGAATGAGCGACAACGTCTGCTCAAAATCCTCACGCTGTTCACCGGGGAACCCTACGATCACGTCGCTGGTGAAAGTAATGCCGGGCACTACCTGCCTTGCGTACGCGATAAGATCCAAATACTGCTCTCTGGTATACCGTCGGTTCATTTCCTTTAAAATGCGATTGCTTCCCGACTGAAACGGCAAATGAAAATGCCGTGACACCTTTTCACACTGAGCGATGGTATCAAACAATTCCTTTGTCGCGTCCTTGGGGTGCGAGGTCATAAAGCGAATGACAAAATCCCCCGGTATGTCGTTCACGCGCCTGAGCAGTTCGGGGAATGTCACTCCGTGCGCCTCGCCCTTGCCGTAGGAGTTAACGTTTTGTCCGAGCAACGTGATTTCCTTATACCCCTGCTCGGCAAGTTCGCGAACTTCCCTCAGGATCTCCTCCGGCTCACGGCTGCGTTCACGGCCGCGCACGTACGGCACAATGCAGTAGGTGCAAAAATTGTTACAGCCGTACATAATGGACACAAACGCCTTGAACCCGCCGTCGCGTACCGTCGGAATCCCCTCGGCAATCACACCATCGCACGACGGAATCTCCACCTTGCGGCGTTTTCCGAGAAGCACGCCCGCCATGAGTTCAGGCAACCGATACTGCACGTGCGTGCCGAACACAAGCCCCACGAACGGATAACTTTTATAGATCTTTTCAGCGATATGCTCCTGCTGTACCATGCAACCGCATAAGGCGATCAATAGGTGCGGTTTGCGCCGTTTGAGGGCTTTGAGGGCCCCGACGTTTCCGAACACGCGATCCTCCGCGTGCTCTCTGACCGCGCAGGTGTTGAACAGAATGAAATCCGCCTGTTCCGGTGTTTCGGTAAACCCGAAGCCCATCTGTGCGAGCAATCCTTTCATCCGCTCGGAATCCGCCACATTCTGTTGACAGCCGTAAGTACGCACGTAGGCAAGCGGCGCACTTTCGGCACACCGCTGCTCGTAAAACTGCCGTATTTGCCGGATAAAGACCTGCTGCTTTAGGAGTTCTTCCGGCGAGATGATACGAATGTTAGACATGCTTTTCCCTCGCTGATGTATAGATATTTATAGTATAGCAAATTCCACCTCGCAATTCAATCTTTATTTCGTGTTAAAAATTACAAAAAGGTATTTATTTTTCCGTCAAAAACCAATATAATAAATATAATAAGCGTATTGAGGAGAGATCCTATGAATCAAACCATACTCCCCGGTGTCAAGTCCGTGCATTTTGTCGGTATCGGCGGCTCGGGTATGAGCCCGCTTGCCGAGATCCTACATTCGCTCGGCTATGCCATCACCGGCTCGGACGTCAACGAATCGGATAATCTGGCGCGTATGCGTCGGCTGGGAATCCCCGTCTTTTTGCCGCAATGCGCGGAAAACATCGGCGACTGTGATCTCGTCGTCTACACCGCCGCCGTATCAGCGGACAATCCGGAACTTGTCGCCGCAACCGAAAAAGGTATTCCGCTGATGGAACGCGCCAAGTTGCTCGGCGCCTTGTCTCGCTGTTTTCCCCGCACCGTCGCGGTCGCGGGTACGCACGGCAAGACAACCACTTCTTCTATGGTCTCTCAGATTCTTTTGCAGGCAGAACGCGATCCGTCGGTGTTCATCGGCGGCAGACTGCCGCTGATCGACGCGAACGGCCATGCGGGCAAATCGGATGTGTTCGTGTGCGAAGCGTGCGAATTCAAGGACCATTATCTGGAGATGGCACCCGCCGTTTCCATTCTTCTCAACGTGGATGCCGATCATCTCGATTACTTCGGTTCACTGGACAACGTCATTGCCTCGTTCCGTCAGTTTGCCACACAAACCACCGGCACGCTGATTGTCAACGCCGAAGATGCGAACACCCTCAAAGCGGTGGAAGACCTCACCCACGCCGACGTCGTGCGGTACGGCTATTCTCCCGACTGCGAGTGGTACGCACAAAACGTATCCGTGCACGACGGCGCCTACGGTTGCTACGACTTATACCATCACGGCGAAAAAGTCGCCGCGATCTCACTCGGTGTTCCCGGTGAGCATAACGTATTGAATTCGGTCGCCGCCGCTGCCGCCGCGCATCTGTGCGGTGCCACCGCGGATGAGATCGCCGCAGGGCTCGCCGCGTTCCACGGTGCGGGCAGACGTTTTGAGTTTTTGGGGACGGTGGGTGACATCACTATCGCGGACGATTACGCGCACCACCCCACCGAGATCGTTGCCACTCTAAACGCCGCCAAAGCGATGCCGTATGCGCGCGTGTGGGCGATCTTTCAACCGTTCACGTTCTCGCGTACCGCCCGCCATCTTGACGAGTTTGCCGAAGCGCTCGCCATTGCCGACGAGGTGGTCGTCAGCGACATTATGGGTTCGCGTGAAACCAATGAATGGAACGTATCGTCGAAGCAAATCACCGAGCAGATCGACGGTGCGCATTATCTTGCCACCTTTGATGAGATCAGCCGTTTTGTCGCTGAAAATGCGAAACCGGGCGACTTAATTCTCACCATGGGCGGCGGCGACGTATACAAATGCGCCCGCATGATAAAAGCTCTGCTCGAAAAACAATAAAAAAAACTCCGACGAGTAATCGTCGGAGTTTTTTTTATTATCTTGTGTGTCTACTGTGGTGTCAGCTCCAACGAGGAAACCGACATGGCATCGGCAGACGCCGTGCATACCATCGTAACGCTGTCGCCGGCTTTGGCAAACGGCAAACGGCTGTTGATGCCCACCTCTGCTACGTAGACGGTCGTATCATTTTGCAGCAGAATATAGTAACGGGTCTCACCGCCGACCACAGCAGAACGTATATCCGCGATCACACCGGTGACGGTCTGTTCTTTCAGGGCAGATCCGCTCTCATCGCCAAAATCGACTTCATCGCTGTTCTGCAATTCCTCAAAAAAGGCGTTCAACGCCCCTTTGACAGAGGTTCCGGTACCGACGATCTGGTATTGCCGCACGTCAACAAACGCATACATTTTCACCAAACCCGCACTGTCTTTCAGCGACATAAAATAGGTCGGGCGGTCGTTTACGTTCAGCAACAACGGGAAAGTCGCCGTATAGTTTTTCTCTTGCACCTTGCCTTGTGCGGATTCCATAGCAGAATATTCTTCTGCACCCGGACACTCGTAAAACTTGGTTTCCTTTGTACGCAGATTCACCAAAACGAAGCCAACGTTGGACTCGTCACTGGAAACACTGGTCATACCGGTATACAGATAAACATCGTCATTCAAGGCGAGATAGTTGTAGCCGTCGGTCGGTTGCAGCACGTCTTTTTGTCCGAACAACGAATTCCAATAGCCGTTAACGTATTCGCCGTTATAAGTGAGCTGCTCAATGATGATCTCTGAATCGTACGCTTGATCGATCCACTGAGGCACATTCCCCATCTCATAATAGGTACATTCACCCGTGACGGCATTACACAAAACGACACCGTCAATATCGCGACCGCTCCAAAATCCGATACGATAGGTCACGGTAGAGGCAACCCAATACGGCGTACCGTTTTCATCGATTTCAAAGGAAATGTTGTCAAAAATCTTGGTGGGATAACGGAATCTCAGGTGGCGATTCAGATCGCGCAAAAAATACTCGCTTTCGCTGTATTTGATACCCTCATCCAGGCGAACCAAGGAGGTTTCCTGCGTTTCCATATTGACCGTAATATACGCGGGAATGCCTTTTGCCTGATTGTTGAGCCATTTAAAAAAATCGCCGTACACAAGCGGCGTCACGCGCGTGGGTGCACCTTGATAGTTGATCTGCGTGTTATACCATTCGTCCACTTCAAACTGCGATACGAGATCGCTCATTTCACCGAGTTCGCGCAACGAGAGCCGTGCCGCCGTGTCACGGTCCACAACCGGCACCGAATCCATGTTCAGCTTGCCGTTGTCGTTGGTGACCACGTCGGCAATCTCCTCTTGAAAGTTGCCGGTTTGATACGTCAACAGTTGTCCGTACGCTTTAGCAGAGAACAATGCCCAACCGGTAGCACTGCCGATAAAACCAAACGCGATAATAGCAATCAAGCTTATCGCGGCGATTTTAAGCGGTAAACTTAAATCCTTAAGGTGTACGCGCCCTTTTTTGACAACAACTTCACGACCAGAAACATGAGGTGCTATCATTTCAATAACCTTATGCGTAAAATTAATAGCAGTGCAAACCACGATACAGAGCGCCGCAAACGCCCACATTTCCACGCTGCGCCAGTTGATCGGCGGCAACATAAGCCAATACAAAACGCCGATGATGACAATTGAAAGAATCCATTTAATAACAGTAGACAACCGCACTTTCATACAGAGCACCTCTTTCTCGTATGTTTTGACTATAGTTTATCATATTCATATTTAAAAATCCACTCTAAAAAACAAGAAAAAAGCACCTAACCTTCGGTTAAGTGCTCTTCTTTGTGTTGGTACCCTGCATATTCGCCACAATCCCAAGCCAACCTTGTAGGGCGGGGGCTTGCACCTGCCCTTTCCAATCCGTCGCGCGTATTGCGCGTCATTTTTCATTTTTCATTCTTCATTTTTCATTCACAAAGCAAAAGACCTCGACGTTTTCGTCGAGGTCTTGCTTTGTGTTGGCGCCTACCTATCTTCCCGGGCCGCTACCAGCCAAGTATTGTCAGC
>CAYVDQ010000064.1:0-7363 GCA_964450615.1 uncultured Eubacteriales bacterium
TGTGATCGGTTTGGTTTGCAACCTGATCATGGGTGTTGAGCTGGATATCGATTTCAAAGGCGGTACGCTTTTGAAATACAGCTATGAAAACACCCTTGACGAAACGGCTGCCACAGAGTTTATTCAATCGCAGTTTGCAGAGGCGGAAGTCGATATCACCGAGAACGGTGAAAGCGGTCTGAAAACCATCGTGATTTCCTTGGCCGACGAGGTAGACGTTGAAACACAGACCTCCTTTGTTGAAACGCTGACAAAGCAGTTCCCGGATAACAGCATCAAAGAGATTGAGACCAACTCACTGCAGCCCTCGTACGGTCGCACCTTCTTCGCCAAATGCTGGATGGCGATCGCACTGGCATCTGTCTTCTTGGTTATCTATGTCGGCCTGCGTTTCCGCAAGATCGGTGGTCTCTCCGCCGGCGTCATGGCATTGCTCGCCCTGTTGCATGACATTCTGATCGCCTACTTTGTGTTTGTTATCTTCCGTATCCCGCTGAATGATAACTTTGTTGCGGTCGTACTCACAATCTTGGGTTATTCGCTGAACGATACCATCGTTATCTATGACCGTATCCGTGAGAACCGTGTAAAGATGGACAAGAAGACCTCCATCGGCGAGATCGTCAATGTCAGCTTGCGCCAATCCTTTGGCCGTACGCTGAACACCTCGATTTGCACCTTTGTCGCGATCGGTACGGTTGCCGTGATCGCCTTGATCTTCTCGATGGATGCGATCGTCAGCTTTGCTCTCCCGATGACTTTCAGTGTTGTTTCCGGTTTCTACTCCTCCACCTTCCTGTGCACCCCTTTGTGGGCACTGTGGGTCGAACACAGCGCTCGCCGCAAGGCTGCAAAAGGCAAAAGGAAATAATCTTTCACAAAACAAACTCCCCGAACGGAGCACCCACATAGGGATAATTCGCCTAAAGCAAGCCGTTTTTGCGGTATAATGCGTTAAAAAACCGCGGTACGCGTCAGCGTCACCGCGGTTTTTCTCCTTTTCCACCATCAAAAACGCGCTTGTTTCAGGTGCGAATGAGTGCTCCGAAAGATCATACTCTTTCGGGGGAGTTTTCTAAGAGGTTCGATATGCTGAATACGGTTTTCTTTGACGTTGATGATACACTGTTGGATTTCAAAAAGGCGGAGCTGGTCGCGTTATCCTCCACAATGAAGGAACTCGGCTTAGAACCGACCGACGAGATCCTTGCGCGCTACCATGTAATAAACCGCACACAATGGGAGTTGTTGGAGCGTGGCGAGATCACGCGGGAGCAGGTGCTGAGTCGCCGCTTTTCATTGCTTTTTGAAGAATACAACATCCCCTGCGATGTGGAAAAGGTGAAGACCCTGTATGAGGAGTTCTTAAGTGTCGGTTACTATTTCATACCGGGAGCACCGGAATTATTGGAAACGCTACACACAAAGTATGATCTGTACCTTGTAACAAACGGAACCGCTACCATCCAGCGCCGCCGTTTGGAGAGTGCTTGTATACTTCCCTATTTCAAGGGCTTGTTCATCTCACATGAGATCGGCTTTAACAAACCGGATCCGCGTTATTTCGAGCACTGTTTTTCCAAAATCGACGGATTTGAAAAAGAAAAGGCTGTCATTGTCGGTGACAGCCTCAGTTCCGATATTCGCGGCGGCAACCTGGTCGGTGTGCGCACTTGTTGGTTCAACCCCTCACACAGCAAATGCAAACCAATCGCCAAACCCGATTTCGAAGTTGACGATTTGTCCGCTTTGCCTGCGCTGTTGGCCGGGTTATAAGCGCAAACTCACTTCGCCGGAGGATAACGCTTTGGTCTCGCCGTGCCGATCCGACACGAGCAATTCAAAGTCATCGGTTATCCCCTGCGCCGTTACCTCCTCGACGATCGCGCCGTTTACATCCAGCACCTCTACGGTGCGCCCTTTAAGGAGGTCACGTTCGCGGTAGGACGGCAAAAATGCTTTTGCCGATAACGCCTTGTAATATCCCCAAAAACGCGTAATGATCGCCGCCGCCAGTTCTTCCCTTGGGTGAGCTGTCGGCGGCGTTTTTTCGCCAAAAACGGCACCTGCGCGGGATGATATCTCGGGCGGGAATCCGCCGATCGGAGAAAGCACGTTAATACCGATACCTAAGACGGCATATTGCAGGTTATCGGCGATGGCACCTTCCGTTAAGATACCACACACCTTTTTGCCGCGACAATAGACGTCGTTCACCCATTTAATGGATGACGGAATCCCCGCTACCTCCTCAATGGCTTCTGCCACGGCGACCGCTGCAGCGGTGGTGACGTATAACGGTGTGACGGCGGCATTGGGGCGGAGAATGACACTCATATACAGTCCGCTGCCTTTCGGGGAGAAAAAGTGTCTACCCATACGGCCTCTTCCCTGCCGTTGCGTATCAGCAAGAATAACCGTGCCTTCGGGCGCACCCGCGGCAGCCTGTTTACGCGCCAGCGTGTTGGTGGAATCCACTTCCCCGTATATCTGCAACCGGAAAACATCGTCAAGCCGTTTCTTTAAAACGGATTCCGACAACAAACCGTTTGGCATACCTCTTTCTCCTTTCCGATCAAAAAGAGCATCAGTTTGATCTGACGCTCTTTCTAAGTGTTCGCGAGTATTTTAACGAAGGATGAGCGAAAATCGACCTTTTTAAAACAAAGTTTGAATGAGTGCGTCACCTTCTTTACATAGCGCTGAAATACTCCACGACACCGTCGGTGACCGCCTGCATCAGTTTATCACGATATTCGGGTTTGATAAGAGCCTCCTTGTCCTTTGTATTATCCAAAAAGGCACATTCCAGCAGGATCGACGGGCAATGGAATAACGAACGTGTCATGTAGAGAGTTCCCCATACCGTACCGCTGGAGCGCGGCGTTCCGTTCGCCGAGGTACCGACCCCTTCGGTGATCTCGACAGCGTGCATCTTATCATAAATGATTTTGGAAGGCGTATACGCCCACTCCGAGTAATAATGAACGGTGGCACCCGTTGCCGTACCATTTTCGCTAGCATTCATATGTACGCTGATCACTAAATGGTATCCCGCCTTCTGTGCCATCAGCACACGGTTTTGCAGTGATAAATTGGTGGTGAGCGGTGCCGTGCGTGTCATATCCACCGTTGCGCCCAACGCTTCCAATTTGGCTTTGAGGGTATTGGCATAGTCCAAATTGAACGGTGCTTCCCACGGCTTATCCTCCGGCGATCCGTGACCGGGATCTAACAAGATGCGAATCCCTTTCAGTTTTTCGGAAGCAGCATTGCCGGATACGTTCGCCGGATTCAAAAATGAAACGGTTAATTGGTTGCTGTTCCATGCAGTGGAAACGCCGTAAAAAGCACCTGTTTTCTTCAGCGTCAGCCGCAGAACCAAGCAGTTTTCCGATTCGCCGGCAATCCATTCAGCCCCGCTGAACAAGGGACTTTGGGAAATGTCCGGCACACTCGGTACCTCGGAAAGGTAATAAAAAGCAAGGTCAACATGCGTTGTGGTTTGTGAATAGTTCTCCAATCCGTAGTCCGGAGTAGCGGTGGTAGAATCCCGATAATAGTGTTGTCCCTGCGTGCGTACATATACGGGAATGGCGTAAGCGGCATTAAAGGTCAGATTCGTATGCGTGGAGGTGACGGTCGTTTGTCCGTTTTGCAAGGGGGTATAGGTCAAAGTGCCGCCACTTGTCAAGGTTGCATCTTTCTCATACACGCGTTTACCCGATGCTAAACGATAGTAGTTATACACGGTAACCTTTTGTGTGTTGGGATCTTTATATGTGTAATAAACTTTTCCTACCGAATAGTCTTGAGTTCCTTTGGGTAAATATGAATTATAAGTTCTAGAATAGTCATCGACCAATTCACCGGAAAAAGTCTCCGCATAATCCGAGGCGATTGTCACAACACCAATATTACCATTCGGTATGGGAATTGGCATTCCGGCCGGCACATTCACACTCGGCACCGTCGTCGTTGTCGTTGTCGTCGTCGCGGTCGTCGGCTGAGGCAGGGCTTTGATGGTAATGCTTCCGCCGGTTTTCGATTCTGTCAAACCGTTATAGGTGGCACTTACAGCGATCTTTCCGAGATCCGTCGTCTGTCCGATCCTTCCTGCCGGCAAAGTATAAGTCCCTTTATATTCCCTGAAATCGGTGGGGGCATTACCGCTTTCGTCTTCCTTGATGGCCGACGCCGTCAGTGTGATATTTGTGCCGTTGATCGTGGCAGTGACGCTTGATCCCTCACGGGCAATTACGCTGATAACGAATTGATTACCGCCGTCGACAGTCATATCCTGCTCCGGTGACACACTTTGCAAAACCGTTTGCTTGTAGGTGATTTTATACGTTTTCGTGGTACCCTTGTGGGAGAATTCAAAGGTGTTGACCCCCACCTTCAACGTATAGTTCAACGAAAAAAAGCCGTGTTCCGACAGTTCGACCGTTTCGCCGTTCACTGTCAGCGGGAAATTGGTGTCACCGCCTCCCTGTAAGGTAATGGCGGATTCCGACGTGGTATAGTTTGTTTTGGTCGGGAAGGTCAGGGTAAGTTGCTTATAAATGTACTCTTCGTCCAAGGTGCCTTCATAGGCGCGCTTTAGTGCATCGGCGGCACCGGTGGTGTTGGTGCGCAGTGCGTAGAGTGAATCATAGCAGCTTCCTTGCCAAGCGGCAGTGGATTTGCAGTATAAATACTGCTGTGCCAGCTGATCGGTGGCTTTCCAACCGGCAAGGTAGGAGCCGAGTTTTTGAGCAGAATGCGATATGTACAGTGGAAGCTGTTGCTTTTCGGCAACACCGTCCCACCATTCAAGCACGTTTTGGAACGAAGCGGTTGGGTGAACGGTAGAACTGTAATTTTGCACCATCACGCATTGGAACAGCCCTTGTTCTACCCAAGACAACGTGTCGGCGCAGCCATCGGTAAATTCCTCGTAATATTCCGCGGTTTTCGAACCACGCTCATCCACCGAACTGTGCGCCCAAATACCGTTTGAGAGCAAGCCGGTGTAAAAATTGGGGTTCGCCTCATAGATGATCTGCGTAACTTGTTTTATGAGCGTATCCAAAGCGGTTTTAGCAGTTCCGCGTTCCTCCTCTGCAACCTGCTTGCCGGAGAAAGCGAAGCCGGACACAAAATAGCCGTCCACCGCATAGCGAGCCGTCACTTCGCGAACCGTATCCAGTGTGCGTTTCTGTCCCTCCTCGGTGCGCGGATCCCACTCTTCACCGTCTTGCACGCGCAGATCCAGCACCACATACACATACAGATTCTTTTCGCGCGCCAATGTTAAAATATACGAAACGGGATCAAAGGCTTGTCCGTTTTCATCAGTCAGTTCCACACTGTCGGCAATCTTGGACGGATATATCCAACGATCCCCATCCGTCGGCTTCAACGGTAGCAGCAACGTGTTGAATGCCCATTCCTCCACTGCGGAAAAGGCCGTATCAATCTGTTGTTTCACGGTTTTGGCAGTGTTTTTGGAGGAGATATAATAATCCACACCCGGTGTGAGCCAAGCACCCTTCATTTGTTCCGGTTTTTGATATACCGGCACAATTTTTTCCGGCTCGGCGGTTGTGGGGGTTGTGGTCGTGGCGGAAGGCGCAGTTGCCGCATTACCACCAAACAAGGATGCCATCGCATCCAACACGCCGCCATAGGCAAAAAGCGCACAGAGCAATGCCACAGCCAATACACCGGCTGTGACGGCAATCGCGATCTTTAAGCCTTTGGAAAGACCAACCGCTTTCATATGCTTTGCCATATGGTTTCACCTCTTTTTATAAAACGGTCCGTAAATTCTCGATTTCCTTCAAAGCAACAGCCACATCGTTCGTAGAGGACAGACCCGACACTTGGTCGGGTTTTAAATAACTGTAGCTGTAAAACACCATGCCGGGTATTCCCTTGGAGCGCAGATACAGCACTGAGCGCTTGAGGATATCGTTATTATTCACCCATTCGGTTTTACCGTTACCTGCCCAAGTATCAGTTAACAAGCCTGCTTTGTAGGTAGCGATACCGACATACAGTTTCACAGAAGAATGACGCGGATACGACAACCACTCATCAGTCATTTTATCAAACGCACTTCCGGAATGCTCAAAGCCGGTATAGATCTGCGGGCAGATATAATCGATATACCCGCTCTCGGACATCCACTTTTTAGGATCGGCGTATAGCTTGTCGTAGGTGTTTTGGGCGTTAACAGCTGGCGATACACCGAAGATGCGGTTTTTCGACTTGGTAATGGTGTGGGTACCGTCAATCAGGGTGTCGACAGCGGCACGGCGCCAATCGGCTACCGAAAGCGAACCGCCACTCTCCTGATACGCCTCATAATCCGCACTCTCATAGCTGTATACGGTCGTTTCCTCCAGCACGCCGGACGGATAAAAATAGTCGTCGTACTGAATGCCGTCTATGGCGTAGTTATTAACCAGTTCACGGATACCATTCAAGATCAGTTGTTGTGCCGCTGATGAACTGGGGACATAGTAATACCGTGCGCTCGAATCGGTGAATGTGGGGATATCACTAACAAGGTATGTTTTGTCCTTCCCCACTCGATACGGATTGACCCACGCGTGAAGTGCGATCCCGCGCTTGTGGGCGGCTTCTACCGCGTAACCGAGCGGATCAAAACCGGCGGAGATCAGTTTGCTGACCGAAGCTGCCGGCTTAAAATAAGCAGAAGGATAATAGGCGTCGCTATTGGCGCGCACATGGAAAAACAAGGTGTTCAAGTTGAATTCATCCATGGTATCTAAAATGCCGTCAATCGCCGCTTTCGCCTTATCGGCAGTAGAGCAACCGCGAAACACGGTGTTTAGTTCTATATACGATACCCATGCGCCACGCATTTCACCGGACGGTATTGCCATCGTTGGTTGTGTGGTGGTTGAAACGACCGTCGTTGTGGCTGTGGTTGTTGTTGTCGTTGGGACGGTCGTTTTGCTCACTTTTGAGGTGGCTGATGAGGCGGGGTCGGCCGTCGTTTTGGTCGTTTTGTGTTCGGCAAGCGTTGTTGCCGTTGTTGTCGTTACCGTATCCACCGTGGTTTGATCGGTGGTACTCGTTGTGACAGCGGGAACGAGGGTCGTATCGTCTGTAATGGGCGAATCCGCACCGCATGCTGTCAGAAACAGCGTTGCTAAGCACAGCAAGACCGCTGCGTACCGTTTCACAAGTCATCACCTCAATTACCTATTATCATACCAAAAAACGCTACCACTTGCAACACTTTCCGACGAAATATGCACTGTTAGTTTTTTCCGGTTTCTCATATACTATATGTGCTTTTTTCATTTCCTTGCAAAAATGGTTTGCATTTGGCGCGTAAGTATGGTAC
>CAYVDQ010000065.1:0-7341 GCA_964450615.1 uncultured Eubacteriales bacterium
TTTTGGCGAGGGCGGACTTTCTCCGTGCAGCAGTGTTCTTGTGCAGGAGTCCCTTAGAGGCAGCCTGATCAATCTTCTTGATAGCAGCTTTGACAAGGAGTTCCTTATCGTCAGCGCCGGTCTCGATCGCGGCGTTAGCCTTTTTGATGTCCGTTTTCAGTTCGGAACGGGTCGCCTTGTTGTGAGCGGTTTTGGCAGCAATTACCTTGACGCGCTTCTTAGCGGATTTAATGTTGGGCATTGTCACACCTCCTCAAAAAAGAATTACTCTAAATCACGCAGGGTTTATCATAACACGAAGTTCACGGAAAATCAATACTTTTTTTCAGAATATTGCGTTTTTTTCTTTTAATACTATCAAATAGGAGATGAGCCTTATGCAATTTCGAACCGATTTGGCGATGGAGGCGGCTGCCGATGCGGCGATACAAAAACAACGTATCGAAGATATGGAACTGTGTAGCCTGAAGCTGACAGCGGACGAGGCGGCGCGCATCGGCAAAAGCGCCGGACGGTATATCACGGCGACAGTGCCGCCGCTGACCGATGATGAACGGGACCTCGAAAAAAAAGCCATCGTTCTGGGAGAGCAGTTGCGTAACCTGCTTCCCGCGGGCGGCAGTGTGTTGGTGGTGGGGCTCGGCAACGATGCGATCACACCCGATGCCCTTGGGCCGCGTACCGCGTCAATGGTGCTGGCGACGCGCCATATTCAAGGGGAGTTCGCCCGTAGCGTGGGACTTAATGATCTGCGGCCGACGGTGGTGCTGAAACCCGACGTGCTCGGAAACACGGGAATGGAAAGCAGCGAGATGGTGCGCGGCGTTTGCCGAGTGGTGAAGCCTGCCGCCGTGATCGCGGTGGATGCGCTGGCGGCGCGCAGTGTGGCGCGACTGGGCTGTACGGTACAGCTTTCCGATACCGGTATTTCACCGGGGTCGGGAGTGGGCAACAACCGCAAGGCGCTCAACTGTGAGACGCTGAAGCTCCCGGTGATCGGGGTAGGGGTGCCGACGGTGGTAGATGCGGGCACGCTTGTCCGAGATCTTACCGGATCGGAGCAAGAGGCGGTATCACCGCGCGGTGCTGAGATGATGGTGACACCGCGGGAAATCGATCTCATGATCGCGCGTGCCGCGCGTTTGCTTGCCATGACGATACACGCTGCTCTGCAGCCCACCTATTCGCCGCTCGAACTTTTAAGCATAGCCTTGTAGATTTGCTCATAGGGTAGTATGGGTGAGTAGAATGAAACAACGGATCGTGACCGCGATCGTGCTGATTGCGGTGTGTGGACTTTTAGGACTGGCGGTGACGGCGATTCCCGCGGAAGCATTTTCGCAGGTGATGCAGCAGGCGGCGCTGCTGTCGGTGGGATTACGGCAACCGGAGGAAAGTGCCGAGATTTTCAGCGAATGGGTGACAAAGCCGACAGCTGCCGCGCCCGGTGGGGCACTCAGCGAGCAGCGTGTGATATTGGGTGAGGTCACGGTGCAGGCAGTAACTGCCGCCCCCTCGACCGCCGTGCCCGAAAAGCAGGCGGGTGCCGGTGTAGTGCTGACTCAGCAGATGTCTGCCGGCAAGACGTTCACGGAGGGCGTTGCCATCAAAAACAACACCAAAACCGCTGCGAACATTGCCGCGGCATTGGCGCACACACCGGACATTGATTTTGATGTGAACACTGACGATGTTCAGGTGTTGATCACCCACACGCACACCACCGAATGCTATTTGGATTACGACGCCGGATTTTTCAATCCCGATACCAAAAGCCGTACCGATGACGCGACCAAAAATATGGTGGCGGTGGGAGAACGTGTGGCGCAGCAACTACGGCAAGCGGGGATTGGCGTGATACACGATACCGAGATTCACGATCAGCCGTACAGCAGCGCGTATACCCATTCGCGGGAAGCGGTGGAACGGTATCTTGAGCAATATCCGTCAATCAGCGTGGTGCTGGACATCCACCGTGACGCCATTTATCAATCCGACGGCACGCGCGTGAAGCCGACCGTGGTGATAAACGGGAAAAAGGCCGCCCAACTGATGATCATCGTGGGCATGATGAACACCCAATCCGTTCCTAACCCGCACACGGCGGAAAATCTTTCTTTTGGTGCGCATCTTCAGCAAACGCTGTACGCAGAGTATGGCGGGCTGATGCGACCGATGGTGCTGGCAAGTGCACGGTACAATCAACAGTTGTGTAACGGGATGATCCTGGTCGAGGTTGGCAGTGACGTCAACACCTTGGAAGAAGCACTCTATTCGGGTGAACTGTTGGGCAAAGGATTGGTAGAAACGTTAAAGGGGTTATAATAATATGCCGAAAAAACGGATATGGACGGCGGTGGTGTGTGCCTTTTTGCTGACGCTGTGCGGGGCACTGTTTGCGGGCGGACTGCTGGTGGTAAGTATTCGCAGCGGGCGCACGTTGTTTGGAGAAAACTATGAGCCGGTAACCCTGCAGCAAGAGCTTCCGCTTGGGGAGACAGAGGACGGCACCTTTGTATGGCTGCCCGCGCGGCTGCGGGTGTTGCTGCGGCTGCCGATGTGGGAAACGCAGTGCTTTGAATGGTTAGGCAAAACTTAAAGCGGCAGGTCAACGACCTGCCGCTTTATATCATGTGAATTATTGGAACCGCCGTGCCGCCAAGAAACGTTGCGACCAGTAGGGACTGTTCAACTCGAGCGATTTGGTACCGGAGTCGGGATTGGTGGAGGCGATAAACTGGTTGTTTCCGATATAGATGCCGACAAAGCCGGCTCCTTCACCGGGGTTGTTGCAGAACACCAAAATATCACCGGGCTGAATCTCTTCGGGATTGACATCGAAGCCGTATTCAATAATCTGCGTTGCTTTGCGGGGAATGGAATAGCCGTTCTGCTGGTAGCAATACACAACGAAGCTGGGATTGTCAAACGCATCCGGAGCAGTACCGTTGTTTACAAACGGTGTGCCGATCAGCGAGATGGCGAGTTTGGCAATGGCATCGCCGGTTACGCTGTTGCCCTCCTCGGTGCCGATGGACGGCAGAGTGGTGGTGCCGGTCTCGGAAGCGCTTGTTTGATCGTTTTGTGCCGCATCCGACGAACCGCTTGCCACGGTGGTTGCTGTGGTAGTAGTTTTGGTCGTGGTCGTCGTTACGGTCGGTTTGTTCACCTGATCTTTCGTGATAACGGTGGCTTGCGGCGCATCACCGGAGCAAGCGCTAAAAGTTATCAGCAGTACGATGGCGGTGAGTAAGGCAAAAAGACGAATTTTCATAGTTAACACCTCTTATTTTTCAGTTTACTGGAAATCGGCTTAAAAAGCAAGAGGGATTTTGTGCCTTAAGTTTCGACCTGTAGACCGTACTGTTGCAATATGCGCACGGCGGCAATGACGTCGTTTTCTGTTGTGCGGGTATTCGGTAAGGTGTTGGCGATGTCGAGCGCTGTGTACCGTGAGGCAGCCAAGGCGTGGTAGCGAAGCACTTTTACCTTGGTGATGCCGGGCAACTCCTTCAAAAATTCTCCAATTTTTTGACATTCCCCATCGTTATATCCCATAACGAGCGGATAACGCACCTCGATGTTGGCGCCTTGTTCGCATAAAAAGCGCAAGTTATCCAGAGTCATGGCATTATCTTGTCCTGTCAATTGCTTGTGAAGAAGGGGATCCACGGCTTTCATATCGTATAAAAACGTATCGGTAAACGGGAGAATCTCTTGCAAACTCTCACGTTTTACAAAACCACAGGTATCGACATATACGCTGACGCCTTGTTCCTGCAACGCTTTGGCAAGTGCTACCGCGAACGTGGGCTGTGCCAGACATTCCCCGCCCGACAAGGTGACGCCTCCGTTGCTGCTTTCAAAAAACGGGGCATCCTGAATAAGAATTTCCACCAGTTGTGAAACGGTGTACTCTTGTCCGTAGCAAAACAGCGCAGCGGTCGGGCAGTTTTTTGCCACTTCTTCGTTGCGTTCGTTATGACACAGACCGCACCGGATGCACTTGTGCTCAAAAAAAGCAATTTCTTTTTCAAAGGACAAGCTTTCGGGGTTATGACACCATAAGCATCGAAGAGGACAACCCTTGAAAAAGACGGTGGTGCGGATGCCGTGACCGTCGTGTATCTCCATTCGTTTGATGCCGGAAATGCGTCCTTTTATCATCGTAAAGACCTCATTATAAATTCTTCTTTTTCAGCATTGCTCAAAGAGGAAAACAGAACATTCCACCCGCACAAGCGCACTTGCAGTGAGGGATATCGTTCGGGGTGTTCCATGGCGGCTTTCAAGATATCGGTATCCAAAACATTGTAATGTACCGCAAACCCACCGAGAGAAAAATACGTTTTTAGCGAGGAGACCAGTGCGAGCAGACCGTTTTCACCCTGTACGGCGGAACGATGCAAGTCAATGTCGACGATGGCGCCGTTCGGTGTCTTGGAGGTGTTCGGGCGGGCTGCCGAAAGCAGATGTGCTGTGGCGCCGTTTGTGTCGCACCCAAAGGTAGCACTTGTGTTTTGGGAAAGCGTCTCACCGCTGTGTCGACCATCGGCGGAGGCGGCGGTTTTTTTACCAAATTCCCACCGCCAATCAATGGAAAACAGTCCCAATCGGTAAGTGCCGCCCTTCACGTTGGGGTGACCGCTGATTGTTGCCGACAACGTGTCAACGATACGCACGGCGATGTTATCCACCGTGCGGTCGCCTTGACCGAATTTCGGATATTTATTCTTAACCAATAGCCGCAACGGTTCATACCCTTTCCAGTCGGCGCGCAAGATAGCAATATACTCCTGCAAGGACACTGTTTGATCCTCAAAAACAGCTTGCTTAATCGCCATAAGTGAATCGGCGGCGGTGGCAAGACCGATGGCGTTTACGGAAGAATTATTGTAGACGGCGGTGTGCGAGCCGTACAGATCACCGCCCTTTTCCAGTGCCGACGTATACGTGCTTGATAAAAAGGGCGCCGCGTGGATTTGGGCATAATGCGCTTCATACAGATCGGTTGCCCGCATGGCACAGTGACACAAGTGTTTCAGTTGTGTTTCGAATGCCACTAAAAGCTGTTCGTAGCTTTTGACGGGGGCTTGCTTTACGCCGATTTGTTTTCCGGTGAGTATGTCTCGGCCATCATTGAGTGCCAGTTCCAAAGCTTTCGGGATATTGACGCGAGCATTGCACGAACAGGTCAGTTCACCATTTGCTCCGCATTCATAGCAGCCGACCACATGGTAACGGACGGCATCGGTGTGTGTGGCACCTTGCTTTTTCAAGGATTCGACCACTTTGCTGTCTGACAAAAAGACGATGCTGTTATTCCCCTCGCGTATAGCACGAAAAGCCGTTTCTATCAATGACGTTGAGGTTTGCTCAGTGCACAAAATGTGCAGTTTGGTATTGACGGTAGGTGTTGCATGATAGGTGTTAAGAAAAGCAAGCGTCAACTCGTTTTCCGCGGTGTTGCCATCCGGTGTCGTTCCACCGATGGCAAAGGGGATGTTGGAGGGTGCCTTCAAACGGTCGATTTCTTCAATATAGGCACGAATCAGCGCATCGTCCGACGGCGTTTGGTTATAAAACGGATAAAACAAGGCATCGACTCTGCCGAGCGTGCGCAACGGTGTTCCCTCAACAAGATGCTGGAACACGTAGTAGATGATGGAGGTTTGCAACGCCTCGTATAAGGTGGTGGGGCGACATTGAGTCAAACAACGCAGGCTGTTTGCCATTTCTCGTTTTTTGCAGGCTTCTGCCTCGTTAGCCGCACGATTCAAAAAACGTAAAGCGGCATCGTATACCGAAAGCAGTCCTTGATAAAAGATAGATTTTTGTTCGGTGTCACTGTTTTGTTTTGCATAAGAGTAAATGCGTTCGCGCAATCCGAAGATCCCCAGCGGGATCACCGATTCCCATTCGGCTGACGTATGCCCGAAATCATAGTCACCCGTAAAGGCCAGTGCCGCCATGCCGTCAGCTAACCCGCTCTCTTCGGGGAGAGAAGCTAATGTCTTGCGTCGTCTTGCCGTGATGCGCTTGCTGACCGATTCCGTGTTGACTTCCACAAAAAAACGGTTTTGAGGCGGCACGGTGATGGTGCAGTGATCCAGCAGAAAGATAAGCAATTCACAGTCTGTTTGAAATACGCTTTGCTCGGTGCGAGCTTGCTCTAACTGCTCGGCATAGGTCAACAAGACCGATTCGCTGTATGACATGGTACGCACATCCTTTCGTTGACAGTATAGTGCTTTTTGAATGTGCCGTAAATAATCAGTTTCGATAATTTTATACATTTCGAAACAAATCGAACAATTTTATTGAATATTTTTTTGAATTTCAGTATAATTGAGAGGTAGGAGAGGGGGCGCCGCTTATGGATATTGCTACCCATAACGCTTGCATTAAACGGTTGATCACGGTTATCAAAAATCAAAACCGCGAGTTTCACAAGTTGCTTTCGATAAAAGGCAGACACAGTGATGCCGTGGTATACATTATAGCGGGGCGGTGTACATACTCATTTGATAACGGCGCCAAATTCGATGTCGGTGAAGGCGACGTCGTGTATCTGCCGTACCGAGCAGTGTATACCATGTATATTCACACGACGGATTACCGCTTCGTTTTTTGCGACTTTGAGTTTGAGAATGACGTGCCACGACCGGGAAGTGTGTATGCGGCACAGACGGTGCCTGAGGCTCAACACCTTTTTGAAAAGTTGTTTCGCACGTATACGACAGGAGGGACTTATGCCGATTGTATGGCGGCGTTGTATGCGATCTACGGCATGATACAGCGCGGTGGGGCGCCTGTCACAAGTCGTAAAGCGAGTTTGGTGCAGACTGCTAAGGGCGAAATGGATGTGCGCTTCAAAGACTCCGCGCTGAGTATCTCCTTGATTGCCCAATCGGTTAACATGAGCGAGGTATATTTTCGTAAACTATTCAAATCCTTGTACGGGGTATCGCCTGCGAGATATTTGATGATTACCCGATTAAACTATGCAAAAACGCTGATGGGCTATCCGTTTTTGACGTTGGCGGAATGCGCCGTGCAAAGCGGATTTTCTTCGCAGCAATACTTTAACCGTGTCTTTAAACAGGAAACGGGATTGTCGCCGGGACAGTATCGGAAAGAGAAAACGTCATAGCAACGTTAATACGAAGCATTACCTCATTTTGTGCTCGCAAGCGAAGTGATGTTCTCGCTCGGCGAGAAATGATGTTGCGCGTAAAATCGCAAATGATGTTGTGTCCTTGCGGACACAAATACAAAAAGAAAGCACTTCCTTTTTGGAAGTGCTTTCTTTTTGTGGAGCGGCTTACGAGGCTCGAACTC
>CAYVDQ010000066.1:0-7322 GCA_964450615.1 uncultured Eubacteriales bacterium
TTTTTAATTTAAAAAAATAACGGTTTTTATAAAAAAACTTGTTTCCTACCCCTGATTTTGCTATACTGAGACTGTAAAAAGGAGTGATTAGTATGCGCGCTGATATTACGAATATTCCCATCAGTGAAGTGTTTGACCCAAAAGAGGGTTGCCCGATCTGCCGTATGCGTGATATGCTTGAGCAACGAATGGCAGAATATATCACCGGTGCTGCTATGATGGAACCGGATGTCCGCATCGAGACCAATCGGCTTGGCTTTTGTTACGATCATTTCCGTATGATCCTGGGGCAACGTAACCGACTTGGTGTTGCGCTGATTTTGGAAAGCCATTTGGATGAAATGGAAAAGACCGTTTTCAAAGGCGGACTTCCTTTGGTCGGCACAAGCGCAAAAGCTCAAGCTAAAAAAGCTACCGCCCGCACCGAAACCTGCTTCATCTGTAATCAAGTTGACTGGGCGATGGAACGCATGCTTGCCACCGTCTGCCGTCTTTGGGAATCCGAGCGTGAATTCCGGCAGCTGTTTGAAGAACAAGAAGCGCTTTGTCTTCCCCACTTTACTCAGCTGGTATCCGCCGCCCAAAAGAACATGAATAAACACTCGGTCGGCGACTTTTCCAAGGCCGCTTCCACGCTGTCAAAACAGTATCTTGAAACGCTTCGCGGCGATGTGTCACATTTTTGCAAAATGTTCGACTATCGCAACAGCGGAGAGGGCGCAGATTGGGGAAATTCGCGGGATTCCGTTGAACGCGCGGTTTGGTTCTTAACAAGCCGCGAACCGTAAAGGCGATTCAACAGTTAGTATGCATTTTTTTGGTAATAACTGGTAATTTCGCTTTTTTTCGATCAAAAATCGGTGTAAAACCCCTTGAAAATTAGGGATTTGTTCACATTTTCAACACAGTTTTCCACAATCACCTGCCTCTCAAATAATTTACAAATTGTTATATTTTGGGTCGAACGCCTGTTTTTTGGTATAAATTTCGCTTCTCTGACCATACTGAAAACAAGCACCGAAAAGAACGCGAGTTTGACGATAAAACATGCGTTTTGGTGGATAAAAATACCCATGTGGAGAGTGTAGTATGATTAAGGGGATCAGCCGTCAGATCGTGGAAGTTACCGATACGACAAACCCATACTTTGAACGCGTATTTTTTATTGTGCGACAACAGTGCAAAGAAGCCTCCCCCGCCCTTTTGGATGCGGAAGCACACCGCTTGGTCAACACCGCTACCGGCTATACAGGACTCAAGCGAGCCAGGCGATTGCGGCTTGTACGGTATTGGGGACTGTTTTTGATGGGTGTCGGCATAGGTGCGCTGGCGTTACGTATTTTGACGATCATATAAAGAGGCCTCTCATCGATGGATGAGAGGCCTCTTTTATTATTGTTATTTCGTCACAAACAGAACACCGAGTGTGTTCGGACCACAATGCGAAGAAATGGTACAACCGGCGCGAGTAATAAGAATTTCATCAAATTTCTGATATTTCTCGACCTCGGCTTTCACCAACGCGATACGCTCTTCCGAAATACCGGAATGTGTGATAAAGACACGGTTGGTACGAATATCGGTGCGACCGTCGAGCTTATCCTGCACATACTGCTGCAGGCATTTATCCAATGATCCGCGGTATTTCTTACCGACGCCCATTTTGCCGCTGGTGTTGTCCACCTCGATGCAAGGCTTCAGCTGCAACAAGTTGGCACCCATCATCGCAAGCGACGAGCAACGGCCGCCTTTATGCAAAAACTCCAGTGTATCCAACACAAAGCTCGCGCTGACTTTCGATGCCAGTTCCTGTACCTCACGGGCGACTTGCTCAGCCGGCATACCGGAGGCGATACGCTCGGCAGCCTCCAACACCAACAGACCGCTGCCGGTTGACAAGTTGCAGCTATCAACCACGTAGACACCCTCCAGCTCCTCTGCCGCCATACGGCAGTTCGCGTGGGTAACCGACAGACCAGAGCCCAAATTGATATGCACGACCTCATAGCCCTGTTCTATATACGGAGTAAAGAAATCGATAAACTCCGCGGCATTAACCGCGGCAGTTTTCGGTAAGACTTTTTTCTCTTCGTAGGTACGATAAATGTCGTCCGGCACCAGATTGACACCGTCGTCATAGCTCTCCCCTTCCAACACAACGTGAAGCGGGTGCGTGATTACATGGAATCGCTCCTTGATTTCTTCGCTTAAATCACAAGTGCTGTCCGCAGTCAGCAAAACTTTTTTACTCAAAGCCCATACCTCCCTTTGTAACATATGCTATTTTATCACAAATATGTCGAAAACGCAAGCATTTTGAACAGTAAAAACGCAGCCAATGATCCGCGCATGTATTTACGTTACCGTTATCCGTATAACTACTTCGTTACCGGTGTAAAGCATATTGTAAGAATAGCCGCATTGAATACCCATCGCCTGCAAAACGGCGTTGTAATTGTTATGAAACCAGGCAACAAAGGCCTGACTGCCGCCCACACAATAAATATGCGCATCATCGGTTGTTTTCTTTAAAATTTGCGCAACGCTGTCTACGGTACACTCCGTCAACCGCGTCCCGTTTTTGACATGAAAATTGTTTGCCGTCGCCTCACACTTCGGTAGAGCATAACGGTTTTCGCTCTTAATAGTATGGTCGTCGCTAATCTGCAACGTGGTTAAATTAAAATACGGATACATAACCGGCGTCTTAACATCGTCCGGATCGTCCCAAGTCAGATCCACGTGATAATACTGACCGTCAACACACACCACGTTCCAAGCATGACTTTCGGATAAACCGGTAGACGGATTGATGCTGCTCCCCTCTGCCATCAGGCACTGGATGCCCGATTGATACAGCAAATACTGAAACGCACGGGAATACCCCTCACACACGGCTTTCCCTTTTACCAGCGCGCCGTAAGCGTTGTGTGCGTCCTCGCCTTCTTGATAGGTCACTCGTTTCGCTAACGCATCGTGCAACAGCAGTTCGCGTTCGTATTCGTCCTTTCCGGTTGCGGCAATTTCGAGAAGATCAATGACAGCATTCTTGAAATTTGTTTGCGCCTGCAGTAATTGATCGCCGACCAACGTGTATTGCAGCTGAACTTGCGTAACTTTTTTGCTGCGTTCGGAAACGGAATACCGAATACTCCCATCACACCAAAAATGCTGAGGGTAATCGGCGTGATAATGGTAGAACACCGTAAGGATTTCCGATTCTGTCAGCTTCTCATCCATGGCGACTGTCGTTTGGCAGTTCTGTACCGCTTCGGCTATCTTTTCATAAGCCTCCACAAGTGCCGCGTTGTTCGGTAAACTTTTCAATTCCGACAAGCCGTAATATGAGGATGAGGCAAGCGGCGTTAAGGTTTGTACCGTCGGTGCTGCGGTCGTCGCAGTCGTTGAAACGGTTGTCGATGCCGTACTATCCGAAATGGATATCGCATCGGTCTGCGTTGGCTTTGCCGAGCGGGCGGTAGACGATGTCCCTGCGATAAAAGTGGTCCGTACACCATCCGCCGTCGTTGATCCATCCGTGGTAGTTGTGTCATTTGCTTTGGCAACAGTTGTTGTCGTAGTGCTATCTTCTGACGGCATCTGCGCACCGCAACCGCCAAGCAACGCTACAATGAGTAGGACACTGACAATAATGGCGAGCTGTTTGGATGTCATACACTCCACCTCTCTTATATTCAGTATACCACTATAACGATTTGTGTCAATGAAAAAGCGCCCCGGACTCGGAGCGCTTTTGGTTATCGTTCTTCACGGAAATAGGCAAGCCCCAAGCTCTGAGGCGGCTGGTATTCACGCTTTTTGCGCATGCTGGTAATGATCAAGACAACGACCGTTACGACGTACGGCAACATTTTAAAAAGTTCTTTTGTTTCAATACCCAGGCCGGGAAGATAGTTATTGATATTGCACAGAGCACCAAACAGGAACGATCCAACAATGGCAATCGAGGGCTTCCAAATCGCAAAAATAACCAAGGCAATCGCCATCCAGCCACGGTCACCGAAGGCGTTGTTCGACCACACACCGTTGGCGTATGCCATAACGTACTGCAATCCACCGAGTCCCGCAATGGCGCTGCCGAGACAGGTCGCGACATATTTATACCGCGTGACATTGATACCGGCGGCATCGGCGGTAGCAGGACTTTCACCGATCGAGCGAAGATTGAGACCGATGCGAGTACGGTTTAGAATCAACGATACGATAATTGCTATCACGATAGAAACGTACGTTAAGAAATCGTGCGAAAAGAAAATTTTCCCGAACCAACCAAGATCCTCCGCAAACGGTAACGAGGTGCGGAAGAAACTACTGGTCTTGGTGAGAATGACCGAGGTCAATTCGCTGTTGGTCAGCTTAGCCAGAGATCCGCCAAAGAAGTTGCCAAGGCCGATACCGAAAGTGGTAATCGCCAGACCGGTGACGTTTTGATTCGCTCGCAACGTAACGGTAAGAAAGCTGTACAGCAAACCCATCAGCATCGAAAACAGGATCGATACCAGCAGCGGAATGAAAATGGCTAAAAACGGATTCATATTCTCGAGCTTGTTGCCGCACGCCTGCTCATACAGGAACGCACCGATAACGCCACCGATACCACCAGCATACATAATACCGGGAATACCCAAGTTCAAGTGACCCGATTTTTCGGTCACGATCTCACCGACCGAACCAAATAAAAGCGGCACACCAAGCGGGATCGAACTTTGAATAAATGCAGTAATCATGAGCGCACCTCCTTCTTCGTGTGGCGGAATTTGACGGAGTAGCGAATAAAGAACTCACAGCCCACCACAAAGAGAATGACAACGCCGGCTACGATATCGGCGTAGGAGCTGTTCAAGAAGAAACTGTCTGCTACCTTTGCAGCACCGATGTTAAGGAAAACGACCAACGCGGACATGGCCGCAATAATGTACGGATTGAACAAACCGAGCCACGATACCATAATTGCCGTAAAGCCGAGACCGCCGATCGTATCCGTTTTAATGGAATGGTTGGTACCGGCAACCAGCAACACGCCCGCCAAACCGGCGATCGCGCCGGAAATACACATGGTGCGGATAATAACCTTTTTCACGTTGATGCCAATGTAACGCGCCGTATTCTGGCTTTCGCCGACAACGGAGATCTCATAACCTTGCTTGCTGTATTTCAGATAGAAATACGAGAGCACCATTATCAAAACGACCACAATAATGTTCAGCAAATACTTCAGATTACCAATCACCGGCAGTGCACCGGTATCGACGGGGCGGATAACCGTGAGGCCTTTACTGGCAATCAGCACATAGTAGGCAACCAACTGCGTAGCCACATAGTTCATCATCAAGGTGAACAGTGTCTCGTTGGTGCCGTACCACGCTTTGAACAGTGCGGGAATCAAGCCCCAGATCATACCGAACACAACACCGACCACGACTGACAGAGTCGTATGAAGCCACGGAGCGACGCCGTCGAGCTCGAGCATACAGATCATAGCGCCCAAGCCACCCATCAAAGCCTGCCCTTCCGCACCGCAGTTCCAAAACTTCATTTTGAAGGCCGGTGTCACGGCGAGTGTCAGGCACAAGAGAATGGCGGTTTCCTGCAGAAATTTCCAAAGCATTGTGGCGGAGCCGCCTTCAAACAAACGACCGAAAGCGCCGCGGAACATCATACTGAACACTTCGCCAAGCGACACTTTGGTAAGCAAAACCGATACAAAGCCCATCAGCAAAAAACCGATCACAATAGCGGCGAGGCGAATCAACCACGCTTTCCAGCCAACCATATCGTCACGCTTGGCAATGGTGATCGCCGGCTCGTGTGTATGCTTTTTCACAACCGTATCCGCCATGGTTATTCTCCCCCTTCCGTTTTCGTCATAAGAAGACCGATTTCTTCCTTAGTGGCGGTGCGCGCATCCACCACACCTGTCACCCGACCGGAACCGATAACCAAAATTCGGTCACACAGTTCAAGCAATACGTCCAGATCTTCACCGACAAAGATGACGGCAACACCGCGTTCCTTTTGCTCATTGAGCAGGTTATAGATCGTGTACGAGGAGTTGATGTCCAGACCGCGAACCGGATAGGCCGCCATCAGTACGGTGGGGGCAGCCGCTATCTCACGTCCGACGAGCACCTTTTGCACGTTACCGCCCGACAAACGACGGACCGGTGTGGTAGCACCGGGGGTAACGACCTCCAGATCTTCGATGATGTGCTCTGCCAGATCTTTGGGCGCTTTGCGTTCCAAGAACATACCTTTGCCTTTGGTATAGCTACGCAGCATCATATTATCGATGATATCCATGTTACCGACAAGACCCATACCGAGTCGATCCTCGGGAACGAAGGATAACCGCACACCAAGTTCACGGATCTGCAACGGCGTTTTGGAGCAAAGGTTGTCCATCTTACCGGTTTGCGGATTGCTGTACAGCACCGCACCGCTGTCGAGCTTCTGAAGACCGGCGATGGCTTCCAGCAGCTCACGCTGGCCCGAACCGGCAATGCCGGCAATTCCCAGAATCTCACCGGCGTTGGCGACAAAGGAAACGTCGTCCAGCATCTTGACGCCTTCACGGTTAGAGCAGTTGATGTGGTGAACCTCCAAGCGAGGAGCCACATTCTGCGGTTCGCTGCGATCAATATTCAGTGATATCTTTTTACCGACCATCATTTCGGTCAATTCCGATTCGTTGGTTTCGGACGTGTTGACCGTGCCCACGTATTCGCCCTTGCGCAGTACCGCCACTTTATCAGACAGGCTGAGCACCTCGTGCAGTTTGTGCGTGATGATAATGATCGCCTTACCGTCATCGCGCATACGGCGAAGAACCTCGAACAACTTTTGGGTCTCCTGCGGTGTCAGCACGGCAGTGGGCTCATCCAAGATCAGAATATCCGCACCGCGGTACAGCACCTTGACGATCTCGACGGTCTGCTTTTCCGAAACCGACATCGTATAGATCTTCTTTTTCGGATCTACGTCGAATCCGTACCGCTCACAAATATCCCGCACCTTTTGCTGGGCGATCTTCAGATTATACCGACCTTCTTCCTTAAGGCCGAGTACGATATTCTCGGTTGCCGTAAACACATCCACCAGTTTGAAGTGCTGATGGATCATACCGATCTTGTAGTCAAATGCATCCTTTGGAGACGCGATCACCGCTTCTTCCCCATCGATGAAGATGTGGCCCTCGTCCGGAAAGTAAATGCCGGAGATCATGTTCATCAACGTGGTTTTACCGCTTCCGTTTTCTCCGAGGATCGATAAGATCTCTCCCCGATTGACCGTCAGCGAAACGT
>CAYVDQ010000067.1:0-7312 GCA_964450615.1 uncultured Eubacteriales bacterium
TTCAGATGACCGCAGGTCACCGGATCAAAACTACCCGGACAAATTGCCAATTTCATAGACGACCTCTATTCTTTTTCGCGATACAACCGAACGGTTACCCGCCCGTACCGATAGGAACGGTACAGGAAAAACGTCCCGACGGTTTCGGGCAACTCGGTTTCGCGATCGCTTTCACACACCACCGTGCCGCCTGCCGCCACCTTGCCGGACAATTGTTCCAAACACGGTACGAGCAGGTCTGCCGCATACGGCGGATCCAAAAACACCAAATCAAACGGTCCTGCCGCGTGTACCAGATACTCTGACGAATCGCGGCATACCACTTCGGCACTCGTTTCTAGTTTGGTTGCCCGCAGGTTGCGGCGGATCACCTCCACCGCTTGGCGGCTGCGATCCACAAACACGCACGATTTGGCACCGCGACTGAGTGCTTCAATGCCCATCTGCCCCGAACCGGCAAACAGATCCAGCACGCGCCGCCCTTCAATTTCAAAACAGATGGCGGAGAACAGCCCTTCCTTGACCCGCTCGACCGTTGGACGCGTGTCCAACCCCTCGAGTGTTTCCAAGCGACAGCCCCGCGCTGTTCCGGTAATAACTCTCATATAACCTCTATCTATTATCCCATTATCCGCGGATAATGTCAATATTTTTTATAAAACTGCTGCTTTAAGCGCCTCGACACGATCGGTACGTTCCCAAACAACGTCCAGATCTTCCCGTCCGATATGACCGTATGCCGCGAGATTCCGATAGATCGGTCGGCGCAGTTCGAGCGTGTCAATGATCGCCGCAGGACGGAAATCAAACACGCGGCTCACCGCTGCGGCAAGCACCTCGTCGGCGACCGTACCGGTACTGCGGGTATCCACGCGCACCGATACCGGATTTGCCACACCGATGGCATACGCCAGCTGTACCTCGCACTGTGCCGCCAATCCCGCCGCAACAACGTTTTTCGCCGCGTAACGCGCCATATACGATGCGGAACGATCCACTTTCGTGGGGTCCTTGCCGGAGAAGGCTCCGCCGCCGTGGCAAGCATAGCCGCCGTAGGTGTCCACGATAATTTTACGGCCGGTCAGACCGCTGTCGCCCTGCGGACCGCCCACCACGAACCGACCGGTGGGATTCACAAAAATCTTGGTATTTTCATCCATCAATTCTGCCGGCACCACCGCTTTGATAAGCTTGTCCGTAATATCGGCGCGGATGGTATCCAGCGTAACCTCGGGATCGTGCTGTGTGGATACAACGACGGTGTCCACACGCACCGGTGTGTGTCCGTCGTATTCCACCGTCACCTGCGTTTTGCCGTCGGGACGCAAATACGACAGCGCTCCGTTTTTCCGTAACGCCGTCAACTCTTTTGCCAAACGATGCGAAAGCGAAATGGGAAGCGGCATGAGTTCCGGTGTTTCGTCACACGCAAATCCGAACATGAGTCCCTGATCGCCCGCGCCGATGCGGTCGTACGCGTCACCCTCTTCGTCGCCGCGCACCTCGATCGCTTCGTTGACGCCCATGGCAATGTCGGGGGACTGCTCGTCCAGCACGGTCATCACCGCGCAGGTGTTGCCGTCAAAGCCGATCGCCGCGTTGTTGTACCCGATATCGTTCACCACACCGCGAACGATCTTGGGAATATCCACCGACGCGCTCGTGGTGATCTCACCCATCACCATCACCATTCCGGTGGTGGTCACGGTCTCACACGCGACGTGCGCCGCGGGATCCTGCCCGATGATCGCGTCCAGTACCGCGTCGGAAATCTGATCGCAGACTTTATCGGGATGTCCCTCGGTTACGGATTCGGATGTAAAAAAATGTCTTGCCATACGTTCTTTCTCCTTTTCTATGCGAAAAAAGCGCCCCGTACAGAATACGGGGCGTATCTCCACCTCATCTGTCGGTCAAAACCGCAGGATTTAGCACCTTGCACATCGCTTGCAGGTTGCCGGGCTTCACAGGGCCTGTCCCTCCGCCGCTCTTGATAAGGACCTATTCGATTTGCGGTTACTATTGTATCACATTTTGTCGGTTTGTCAATACAAAAGTGTAATGGTATGTACGCGATGGAAGGTTTCTCCGGCTTTGACACAGTGAATACCGAACTTTTTGCTAATGTCGCCGTCGTGACCCATGACGTCGGGGAAGCCGCACCACGGCTCCACGCACAAGAACGGCGCGTGTTTCGGCTGCCACAGCAGCAAATGGTCAAAGCCCTCATATGCGACTTCTACACCGCGACCCGTTTCTTTGTTTCGGAGAATCAACGAGTTGGACTTACTGCCGTCGCGGAAATTCAGCGAATCGTTGAAGAAAAGCTCCTCGTTCAGCGAAAACACCTTGCTGTTGTCGAGGATGAGTTTTTTATCGTTGCTCGTGCTGATGTTGTACGACGAATACAGCGTTTCCGCCTCGGGGAATACAATCTCGTAAGCACCGACACCTTCGGGGCAGGCGTACGCCTCGTGTGCGCCGATCGACATATACAGCGGCTTTTCTGCGGGGTTGGTCACGTCATACGCGACCTCGATCGTGTCACCGTTTAACCGATAGGTGATGCGCAACTCATACGCAAACGGATAGTTTACACGGCTCTCCTCGTCATCGCAAAGTAAAAAGGTGGCTTCGGTTTCGGTAGTGCTCTCCACCTCAAACAATTTCGCCCACGCATACCCGTGCTTCGGCAACGAATACGTCTTGCCCTCATAGTGGTACTCGCCGTTTATCAGACCGCTGCAGATCGGGAACAGCACCGGCGCGTGCTTGCCCCAAAACGCGGGATCACCGTGCCACAGATATTCCGTTCCGTTCGCCGCGAGTACCGAGGTCATCTCGGCGCCCTCTTCCTTGATCGTGACAGTCATTGCTTCATTTTTCAGTGTAACCATGGTTTTTCTCTCCTTTTATTTTTCCCATTTATCACACAGCGCGTGAATTTGCGCCGTAAATTTGGCAAGATCCTTGTTCGCGCGGCCGCGACTGTTTTCAATCACGCGCAGTAGCCGCTGTCCCGCGGCGGCGAGCTTGCCGAACACGGTATTTTCACGGCGGGTATCCCCCGACTTGCGCTCGATGCGCCGACGGCTGCCCTGCTCGACTTGGACGTCGTCTAACAGCTCCCACGCATCCCCGCTGTACGGTGCGGTCACCTGCTGTTGCTGTTCACTCGTCAGGCGGGCGGCTAACGTTTCGCACGCACCCTCGTCACCGTGGTTGACAAACACGCGGGTCGGCTTCGGATCAAACGATGCCACCCACCTAAGCAAGCCCTTGTCATCCGCGTGACTGCTGATGCTGTTGAGCTTGGTGATCTCGGCATTGACCTCAATGGTCTCGCCGAACAGTTTGACTTCCTTTGCACCGTCTAACAACAGCCGTCCGATCGTGTTCACCGATTGATACCCGACGAACAAGATCGTACTGTCTGCCCGCCACAGATTGTGTTTGAGATGATGGCGGATGCGTCCCGCCTCACACATACCGCTGGCGGATAAAATAACCTTGGATCGTTTGTCTGCATTGATCGCCCGCGAATCGTCTGCCGTCACCGAGGTGGAAAGCCCCGCAAACCCGATGGGGTTCTTGCCGCTTTGCACCAGTACGCGGGTCTCTTCGTCGTAGCATTCCATGGCGGTCGGCCCGAAAATGCGGGTGGCCTCCACCGCCAGCGGACTGTCCACCACCACCGGAAATTCGCCGTGACCTTTGACTAAATTCTGTTCCTTGATCTGCCTTATAAAATACAGCATTTCCTGCGTGCGTCCTACCGCAAACGACGGAATCACAACGTTGCCGCCGCGGTCAAAGGTGCGCTGAATCACCGCCGCCAAATCGCGTACGTAATCCGGCTTCTCCTCGTCGTGGCTTCGGTCACCGTAGGTGGATTCCACCACCACGTAATCCGCCGTTTTTAAGAGTTGCGGATCCCGCAAAATCGGTTTGTTATTGTTTCCGATATCGCCCGAAAACACAATGCGCTTTTCCTCGCCGTTTTCTCTGGCGGTCACCGTGACGGAGGACGAGCCGAGTAGGTGCCCCGCATCGGTGAAGGATACCGACAGTTCGTCAAACGGTGTGTACACCGTATCGTACTCACACGGCACAAAATGCGGCAGTACGCCCTCGACGTCCTGCATCGTATACAGCGGCACGTACGGCGGCTGTCCCGCACGTTTTGCCTTACGGTTGCGCCACTGCGCTTCAAATTCCTGGATGTGCGCCGAATCGCGCAGCATGATCTGACACAAGTCGGTGGTCGCGCGGGTAGCATACACCGCACCGCGGAATCCGTTCGCGTACAGCATCGGGATCTTACCCGAATGGTCGATGTGCGCGTGCGTCAGCAATACCGCGTCGATCAGCGAGGGCGAGACCGGTATCTCTTGATTTTCAAACAGATCCCGTCCCTGCTCCATACCGCAGTCAACAAGGATCTTTTTGCCGCCGACAGTCAATAGCGTACAGCTGCCGGTGACCTCGTGCGTGGCGCCTAAAAACGTCAGTTTCATCGCCCGACCCCCTTTATTTATATTATATGCCGGTTTATCTCACCTTACAAGACATTTTCTAAAAAATACTTGACCCGGAAAGGGTGGATTTTTTCGTCAGCATCCGCTATAATAAAATTATTACAAGCACAAGGAGGGATTCCCTTATGCAAAAGCTCAATTACAAACGCACGATCTTAGTCGGTTTTGCCTTCTTTCTGATCAGTGCGTTCTGGCAGGCGTACGACGCCACGATACCGGTTTTGTTGACCAACAAGTTCGGCATGTCCCAGACTTGGTCAGGGCTTATCATGGCACTCGATAACGTGCTCGCGGTGTTTATGCTGCCGATATTCGGTGCGCTCAGTGACAAGAGCCGTTCCCGCTTTGGCAAACGCACTCCGTTCATCACCGTCGGTACGGTGCTCGCCGCCGTGTTACTGGTGGTATTGTCGTTTGTTGACGGCATGCAATTAAAACAGATCCGTGAGGTTGCCACCATCGACGATAAAGCCGCCCTCACGGTTATTTACGAAACGCAGGGCGACAAAACCTTAAAAACGCCCGAGGGTGTCGAATTCGTGTTGTCGGACACATTCACGCTCGAGCAGTTCACCGACATCACGTGTGAAGTGGAAAAAGACGGCAAAAAGATCGCCAACGAGGACTACACAAATTACGTGGAGCCCGCTCGCGAAGCACGCGTTGCCGAGATCACCGCGCAAAACCCCTCGTCGCTCTTTTTATTTATCGGGTTATTGCTCCTATTGCTCATTTCGATGTCCCTGTTCCGCTCTCCCGCGGTCGCGCTCATGCCGGACGTCACCATCAAGCCATTGCGCAGCAAGGGCAACGCCATCATTAACCTGATGGGCACGGCGGGCGGCATTTTGGTGCTGGTACTCGGCATCGTGTTTGCCATCTCGAAAAAGCGCAACGCGTTAATGCCATATACTACGTATTATGTCATTATCGCGGGACTTATGTTAGCGGCACTTGTCATTTTCCTGCTCACCGTGCGGGAAAAAGCGTGGTCCAAGCAAATGCAGGAGGACAGCGTGCGCCTCGGTATTGAGGAAGCCGCCCCCGACAATTCGAAAAAACGCGGTCTTACCAAAAGCGAGACCGTCTCTCTGATCCTTATCCTTGCCTCCATCGCGCTGTGGTACTTCGGCTACAACGCCGTCACCTCGAAATACTCTATTTACGCACCTAAAGTGTTGGCAAAGGATTACAGTACCACCATGTTGCTCGCGCAGGCGGCCGCGATCGTCGCATATCTCCCCGCGGGTATCGTTGCCTCTAAGATCGGTCGCAAAAAGACCATTCTCGGCGGTGTCGTGATGCTCGCGACCGCGTTCGGTGTGGCGGCATTTTTGCGCTCCGACAGTCCCACCATGCTGATGAACGCCATGTTTATGTTGGCGGGTATCGCATGGGCAACCATCAATGTCAACTCCTTCCCGATGGTCGTGGAAATGTGTTCCGGCAGTGACATCGGCAAATATACCGGATATTATTACACCGCGTCCATGGCGGCGCAGATCGCCACCCCCGTGCTGTCGGGTTTCTTGATGGATAAGATCAGCTTCACGGCACTGTTCCCCTATGCCGCCATCTGCGTAGCACTCGCGTTTGTGACGATGTTCTTCGTCAAGCACGGCGATGCCAAAGTGGAAGCCAAATCGGGGCTGGAGGCGTTGGACATTGATGATTAACTTACTATGGATCATTCCTGCCGTACTGCTTGTGCTGTACGTGCTCGGTGTCGGCGGCAGATCCGGTCACGCGGGATTAAAAGATCTGCAGGGTCACGTGTTTGCCCATCGGGGCTTACACAACGGCACGCGTCCCGAAAACTCCCTG
Organism: uncultured Eubacteriales bacterium; assembly: GCA_964450615.1. Lineage (GTDB taxonomy): Bacteria > Bacillota > Clostridia > Oscillospirales > Acutalibacteraceae > RGIG3009. The sequence continues at coordinate 6,363 of CAYVDQ010000067.1, forward strand.
TCCGCTTTTCGGGCGGCGCGGGATAAAGGGTACGGCATTGAACTGGATATTCATCTTTTAAAAGACGGCACGCTCGCCGTGTTCCACGACCATACGCTGATCCGTATGACGGGTGAGGACGGCAAGATCGAGGATCTCACCGCCGCCGACCTTTCGCGGATTCATTTAAACGGCACCAACGAGGTGATCCCGACGTTCGGCGAGGTGCTCTCCCTCATCGACGGCAACGTCCCGCTGGTGATCGAGCTAAAAGCCGCCGGCAATCACGGCGCACTGGTGGATGCGGCGATGGCGCAGCTGCGCGAGTATCACGGTCCCTACTGCATCGAGTCGTTCGATCCGCGCTGCCTGTGGCATCTCAAAAAACGCTATCCGGATGTCATCCGCGGCCAGCTGTCGCAGAACTTTATCGGCAGCGAGGAAAAACTGTCCGGTGTAACCAAGTTCATCTTAACTTGCCTTTTGACAAACTTCCTCACCCGCCCCGATTTTGTGGCGTATAAATTCACCGACCGCAAGCATTTCAGCGTCACCCTCGCCCGCAAACTGTGGCGGGTGCAAGGTGTCGTGTGGACCCTCACCGATATAGAACAGCACGAAACCGCCCTCGCCGAGGGTTACCTTCCCATTTTTGAACACTACGAACCGTAAAAGAAGGCGCGGTATGCAACTGCATACCGCGCCGCTTGTTTGTGTGCCTATTTGTTTTTACTTTTCAACCACCAACAGAACCCCTTCAGGACCAACTCGTTTTTCCGGTTCTGTTAAAATGTTTTCAGCAATACATTTTTCAATCAAATCATTCAAAACATTTATTCCCGCTACCAACAAATTATATGATTTATATTCATTAAGAAGATGTTTTTGAATATGCGATACCATATAATCATGCAACTCTACAGCAATTTCATTACAGATGTCTTCAACGGAATCATAATATCCTCGAAGAA
>CAYVDQ010000068.1:0-7184 GCA_964450615.1 uncultured Eubacteriales bacterium
TGGGTATCGGCCGTGCAGAAGGTAAGGACAAGGCAGAGGCTGCTGCTCGCGAAGCGATCGCAAGCCCGCTGCTCGAGACCACCATTAACGGTGCTCGCGGTCTTATCATCAACGTTACCGCTTCGCCGGATATCCCGCTCGAAGACGTGGATATCGCTTGTAACCTCATTTCCGAGGCGGCGCATCCGGACGTCAACACCATTTGGGGTCTGACCTTCAATGAGAATCTGGAGGACGAGCTGTGCATCACGCTGGTCGCCACCGGTTTCTCGGCTGACGGTTCGTACGTCCCGCCCACGGAAGACGGTAAGGGCGGCACCGATTCCAGCGATTACGATGATGAGGACCTCCTCAACATGTTCCGCAAAAGACCGCAATAATCAGCTGTAATACCAAACGGCGGGAAGCAACGGCTTCCCGCCGTTTTTCAAAACAAAGGGGGAGAGAGTATGTCCGGCAACCGTGATCTGTTAGCGCCGTTGCGCGCGGCGGTGGATACGTACGGTTTGATCGAAGCCGGTGACCGTATAGCGGTCGGTGTATCCGGCGGCAAGGACAGTGTGGCGTTGCTTGTGTTGCTTGCGCGGCTTCGGCGGTTTTACCCGCAGACCTTTGACCTGACCGCTATCACGCTTGACCCCGCCTTTAACGGTGAGGAGGGCGACTATTCCGCCGTCGCCGCGCTGTGTGAACAGTTGGAGGTGCCGTACGTGCTCAAACGTACGAAATTATGGGATGTCGTGAGCGAGCATATCGGTGATGAGACCCCGTGCAGTCTGTGCGCGCGGCTCAGACGCGGCACACTGCACCGCGTGGCAAAGGAAGCCGGCTGCAACAAGGTCGCCCTCGGTCACCATCAGGATGACGCCGCCGAAACGGTGCTGATGAATCTGCTGTCGGGTGCTACCATTGGTTGCTTTTCACCGAAAAGTTATCTGGACCGCAGTGACATTACACTGATCCGTCCAATGTTGTTTTTAACCGAGCAGGAGATTGCGGCATTCGTGCAGCGCGAAGGGTTGCCGATCGTCAAATCCCGCTGTCCGGTGGACGGTGCCACACACCGTCAGCGCGCCAAAGAATTGATCGGGCAGTTGTCCGAAACGTACGGTGACGTCAGCCGCAAAATTACCGAAGCGTTACAAAAAGCGCACATCAGCGGGTGGGGCGTAAAGGAGTGAACACGATGATTTTTTCATTGCTGAAAAGTGTATTGGATCAAGACGATGCACCGATCGTGGTATGTGATACCGCGCACCGCATCGTGTATATGAACCCGACGGCGGTCCGGCGGTATCAACGCTACGGCGGAGCGGCGTTGCTCGGTAAAAGTTTGCTGGATTGTCATAACGCGCAGTCAAAGCGCGCTATTGAGGAGGTGCTGAGGTGGTTTTTGGCAGACGTATCGCACAACGTGGTGCATACCACGTATAATGCTGCCGAAAACAAGGATGTGTATATGATTGCGTTGCGTGATGACGGGGGCTCCCTCATCGGTTACTACGAAAAACACGCTTACCGCACCCCCGATCCCTCCCCGTTCTATGAGGGTCTTGAAATGGGGAAAACCTCCGACGAGTAATCGTTGGAGGTTTTTTTGGTGCGCGAAAAGGTCGTTCAATCGTTTCGGCGGCTTGCGTGGTTTTGTCGAAAAAGGCAGTAGAATGCCTCTCTACGGACAATAGAGTGTGCGGTTTTAACCAGTAGGTGGATTCTTCTTTATATCTGTGATAAGGTATGAACAATTTCACAGAAAGAAGAGGCACCTATGAGAGAAATAAAAATTGTGTCGGATTCGTCGGCGAATATTTCGTCGCTCAAAACCGTGGCGTTTTCGGTAGCGCCGTTAAAAATCCACACGCATGAGCGCGAATTTACGGATACCGAGAGCTTGGACATACAGGATATGATGGCGTATTTCGACACCTACAAGGGCACGTCAAAGACGTCGTGTCCCAACCCGTCGGATTGGTTGACGGCATTCGGCGATGCAGACGACGTCGTTTGTGTGACCATTACGAGCGGGTTGTCGGGCAGTTACAATGCGGCTTGTGCCGCAAAGGCTTTGTACGAAGCGGAATACCCCGACAGACGGGTGTGTGTGATTGATTCGTTGTCGGCGGGTCCGGAACCGGCGTTGATCGTTGAAAAACTGGCAGAATGGATCGTCGAGGGCGTTCCCTACGAAGAGTTGGGGGCGATGGCGGAGTCATACAAAGCGTCAACGGGATTGTTATTTATATTGGCATCGCTCAAAAACTTTGCGGCAAACGGCAGAGTGTCACCCGCCGTTGCGAAAATTGTCGGGTTTTTAGGTGTTCGTATTGTGGGACAGGCAAGTGACGTCGGAGAACTGCAACCGCTGAGCAAATGCCGCGGAGAAGAACGCTCGTTAGAGACGGTGATAGAACTTTTGAAAGAGCGGGGGCTGTGCAACGGTCGTGTACGCATTGCTCATTGTCAAAACGAAAAAGCGGCGGTGCGATTAGCAGAAAAGATACGCCGTCAATTCCCGCCGGTACAGGTGGCGGTTGAGGAATGCCGCGGATTATGCAGTTATTACGCGGAACGCGGCGGGCTGTTGATTGGGTTTGAAAAGCAGTAAGTAAAAAAACACGGGGCGCACCCCCGTGTTTTTTTGTTTTACTTTTCAATTGCTTGTAAGGCTTCGCGGAGCACGTCTAAGGACGATAATCCTTGTTTGATCTTGACTGCGACGTACGGTTTCGGGCCGGCGTTGATCATCACTCTGCCGGGCAGTGCCGCGTTCAGCTTGGAGCCGAGCGAGAGGTCTAACGTGCGTTGATACAAAAGCAACGTGTCTGCCGTCTGCTTGACCTCGTAAATGCCGGCAGCCGCCGCCATGTTTCGGAGCAGCGCGACTTCCACAAGCCCTTGCACGGCTGCCGGCGGTTCGCCGAAGCGGTCGATCAGTTCGTCGTACACATCGAGCGAATCCTCTTCCGTGCGGATATCCGCAATACGGCGATACATATCGAGTCGCTGTGCATTGGTGGCAATATAGCTTTCCGGAATATGCGCCGATACCGGCAGATCGATTAAGCACTCCGCCTCACGGGTTTTGGGTTTGCCCTTTTCCTCGTCCACTGCCTCGGCAAGCAGACGCAGGTACAGATCGTACCCGACCGCTTCCATGTGTCCGTGTTGTTGTGCGCCGAGCAGATTGCCCGCACCGCGGATCTCCATGTCGCGCATCGCAATCTTAAAACCGGCACCGAATTCGGTGAATTCGCGGATCGCTTCCAACCGTTTGGTGGAAACGTCGCTGAGTACCTTGCCGCGCAGGAAGGTGAGATACGCAAATGCGCGGCGGGAGGACCGCCCGACACGCCCGCGCAGCTGATGCAGCTGTGACAACCCAAACCGATCGGCATTTTCAATAATCAAGGTATTGACGTTCGGCACGTCTACACCGGTTTCGATGATGGTGGTACACACGAGCACGTCAATTTCATGGTCGATGACCTGCCGCCAGATATCCGACATCTCTTCCTCGGACATTTTGCCGTGTGCAAACGCGACTCTCGCTTCGGGGATACGCATCTGCAACCCTGCGGCACAGCGCTCGATGGTATCGGTGCGGTTGTGCACGTAATACACCTGTCCGCCGCGGCGCAGTTCGCGGCGGATGGCATCCGCGAGGATGCCGTTATCGTGTTCCAGCACATAGGTCTGCACCGGTCGGCGATCCTGCGGAGCTTCTTCAATAATGGACATATCGCGGATGCCGCTCATCGCCATGTTAAGCGTGCGGGGGATGGGGGTGGCAGACAGCGTCAGCACGTCCACCTGCGGAGCAAGCTCCTTGATGCGTTCCTTTTGCGCCACGCCGAAGCGTTGCTCCTCGTCCACGATAAACAAACCAAGATTTCGGAATTTCACGTCCTTGGACAGCATGCGGTGGGTGCCCACCAAAATATCCACTTTGCCGGATGCCATATCCTTTAAAATCTTTTCTTGCTGCTTCGGCGTGCGGAAACGGGACAGCATTTCGATCTGCACCGGGAATCCGTCAAAGCGTTTGACAAGCGTATTGTAATGCTGAAACGCCAAAATGGTGGTGGGGACCAAGAGCACACACTGTTTGCTTTGCGAGACACATTTGAACGCGGCGCGCAGTGCGACCTCCGTTTTGCCGAATCCGACGTCACCGCAGAGTAAACGGTCCATCGGAACGGGCCGTTCCATATCGGCTTTGATCTCGTCGATGCAACGGAGTTGATCTTCGGTTTCCTCGTATTCAAAATGGCGTTCAAAATCGTACTGCCATTCGGTGTCGGGATCAAAGGCGTGCCCCGGTGTTGCCATACGCTGAGAGTACAGACTAATCAGTTCTTTGGCAATGTCCTTGACCGCCGTGCGTACCCGCGTTTTGGTTTTTTGCCATTCCTGCCCGCCGAGGCGATGCAGGCGCACCTTAACCTCGTCCTTGTTTCCGATGTATTTGGATACTAAATCCAACTGCGTGACCGGCACGTACAGCGTGTCGCCTTTATCGTATTGCAGTTTCAGATAATCTTTAACGACACCCTGTACCTCTAACTGATGGATGCCCTGGTACAGACCAATACCGTGTGCCGCGTGAACGACGTAATCGCCGACCACCAGTTCCGACAAACTGTGGATCTCCGCACCCGCGGTGCGGTTTAAGCGGCGCTTGCGGCGGTTCACGGTGATGCGCCCGTGCGTGATGATGCACAGATTTGCATCGGGAAATTCAGCGCCGGCGGATAACCCGCCGCGAAGAACTAAAACGCGGTCACGCAAGGGCTTTTCGGGAGCGGGTGCGTATAAAGCGGGGATTCCCTGCTTTTGCAGATCCTCGGCAAGTGTCTGTGCGTTCTTTTCTTCCGCACCGGCGAGCACGATGCACGCCATGCGGCGGGACAGACAATCCTGCAAGTCCTCACACAGCAGCGACAGCCCGCCCGACCATACCGGCAACTGGCGGCAGGTGAGGGAGTGTAACCCGCGCACTTCTATATCGTTGCTGCTGCGGGCGAACGTTTCCATCAGGACGGTGGGGTGCGTTTCAAAATAACGGGACAGATCCTCAAAATCCATTTGATAACGGCACAGTTCCCGACACAAATACCCTTCTTCCAAGAGGGATTGGATGTCCTCCTGTAATTGCCAATCCGCACTCCGCACACGCTCGCGCACCTTGGCGCTTTCGGAAACGATGAGCAAGGCGTCTTTTGCGTAATCCAGCGCGGTTGCCGTTTCGGGGTAAATGAGCGGCAGATACCGATCGGGTGCTACGGGATGCGTACCGCCGTGCAGACGGTCAACGTCTTTTAAGAGGTGCGACCGCACTAAATCGGCGCGTTTTCCGTTCAGGGAGGCGGCAAGTGCTTCCAGTTTTGCACTCAATTCGTCGGCAGAGTCGTAAAGAATTTCGCACGCGGGCGGGATATCCACAGCAGACAGCGCGTCGGTGCGCCGCTGGGACAAAATATCAAAATACGAGATCGTGTCCACCGTATCGCCCCACAATTCAATGCGGATGGGGGAGGCGTTTTGTGCGGGGTACACATCAATGGTGCCGCCGCGTACGGCGTACTGTCCGGCGCCCTCGATCTGATCGCAACGCGAATACCCTATACGCGCGAGTGCGGCGGGCAGATTTTTTACAGGCAGATCCTGATCCCGCTTAAGATGCAACGTGCGCGTGCGTAACGTTTCGGGCGGGACGGTATAGCTCATTACCGCATCAACGCCCGCGATGACGACAGAATAGTCGCCGCTCACCATTTTGGACAGCACGCCCAACCGCAGCTGTTCGTATTCACGGGAGGCGGTCTCCGTTTGCCTAAGCGATAATTCGCGTGACGGCAGCATCAGTGCATTTTCACCGAGTGCGGCGAGATCCTCGCACAGCCGTGTCGCCTCCGCTTCGTCTGCCACGACGAAAAACGCTTTGCGGCCCGTGTGGGCGGCTAAAGCGTGCGTTAACAATACTTTATGGATGTGACCGGTACCGGTCAGCATGATCGGCGATCGACCCGCTTTCAGATCCCGTTCGACCGCCGTTAGGGTGTCAAGCTCCGACAATCCCATTTCAAAAACAGACATACTCGCCCTACCTTGAAAACTCGTTCATCGCTTTGTCGATCTGTCCCTCCGCGATCAAAAGCGCGGCGTCGGCGGCATCGCGTGCTGCATTGACGATGGCGGGTGCCTCCTCTTTGGAAAACCGAGAGAGTACCCACGCCGCTAAATCGTAATCGGGATGCGGCTTTTTACCCACGCCGATCTTAATGCGGGGGAACTGCTCTGAATTACACAGGGTAATGATGCTGCGCATACCGCGTTGACCGCCGTCACTTCCCTTGCGGCGGATACGGACGGTGCCGACGTCCAGCGTGACGTCGTCACAGATCACAACGCATTTTTCCGGCGGCAACTTGTAAAAGGACAGTGCTTCCCGCACCGCCTCGCCGCTGTTGTTCATAAAGGTTTGCGGCATGAGCAATAAGAGCTTTTTGCCGCCCACGGTCATCTCGCCGCACAGCGACTTAAACTTGACGCGATCGATGCGCACGCCTGCCGAGTCCGCCAGCGCTTCGATTGCGGCAAAGCCTGCGTTGTGGCGCGTACCTTCATATTTTTTACCCGGGTTGCCGAGCCCTACGATAACAAAGTCAACAGGACCCGCGGGTTTCGGTTTTCTGAAAAACATCCGTATCACCTCATAAAACCACCGGAGTCAACGCCCCGCCGGTCTACCCCTATTTTATAAAAATTTATAGGGTTTTGCAAGTGGAAAATTGGCGGATAAAACAGTCAAAGTTACTATAGAGCGCGTTTTTTTTAAAAAAATACTGGTATAATGTAATAAAATTAAAAAAATATAAAAAACCACTTTTCAAGCGCGGATTCTTTTGGTATAATATGGACAAGTGCGTTGACCGTTTGGTTCAGCGCCGTAAACTCTGTTTGCAAAGTCAAAAAAATGTAGGAGGATGACTGTAGAATGAGTCAAAAGTATGTCTACCTGTTCAGCGAGGGTAATGCTACCATGCGTAACACCCTCGGCGGTAAAGGTGCGAACCTCGCCGAAATGACCGGCATGGGTCTGCCTGTTCCGCAGGGCTTCACCATCAGCACCGAAGCCTGCACCAAGTACTACGAAGATGGTCGCCGTATCAACGATGAGATCC
>CAYVDQ010000069.1:0-7177 GCA_964450615.1 uncultured Eubacteriales bacterium
ATGTTTGTGCTGGGCGATCCGAAGGATGAATCCAAAGAATTTCTGGCCATGCGTCCGATGACCTGTCCGTTCCAGTATCAGGTGTTCTTAAACCGCGCCCGTTCTTACCGCGACCTGCCAATGCGTCTGGGTGAAACCTCCACCCTGTTCCGCAACGAGGACAGCGGCGAGATGCACGGTCTTATCCGTGTGCGTCAGTTTACGATTTCGGAAGGCCATTTGATCCTGCGTCCCGATCAGTTGGAGGAAGAATTCAAGGGCTGTCTGGAACTCGCCAAGCACGTTCTTGACACCGTTGGCATGTGGGAAGATTGCACTTTCCGCTTCTCCCAGTGGGATCCCGACAACAAGGAAAAATACATCGGCACCCCCGAACAGTGGGACGAGGCGCAAGGCATTATGGGTAAGATCCTTGACGACCTCGGTCTTGAATATACGATCGGTATTGACGAAGCCGCCTTCTACGGTCCGAAACTGGACATTCAGTATCGCAACGTGTTCGGCAAAGAAGATACCATCGTCACCATTCAGGTTGACCAATTATTGGCCGAACAGTTTGATATGGAGTATACCGATCAAAACGGTCAAAAAGTGCGTCCGTATATCATTCATCGCACAAGCCTTGGTTGCTATGAGCGCACGCTGGCATATCTCATTGAAAAATACGCAGGTGCCTTCCCGCTGTGGCTGGCACCTGAGCAAATCCGCGTACTCCCCTTGTCCGAAAAGCTGTTGGACAAAGCCGAAGAGATCACCGAGAACTTAAAGCAATACGGGTTCCGTGCAGAAACCGATGTCCGCAACGAAAAGATCGGATATAAGATTCGCGAAGCACAGATGCAGAAAATTCCGTATATGCTGGTTATCGGCGAACGGGAAGCGGAAGCCGGTTTGGTATCCGTGCGGTCCCGCAAAGATGGCGATATAGGTACCATGACGATCGATGAGTTCGTTACCAAAGCACTAAAAGAGGTTGCCGAAAAAGCACGTTAACATCCTAAAACTATAGCCCCGCGGTCAAATTGACCGCGGGGCTTATATTATGCCGTTTTGCGCAACTGCGCCACCAAAACCGTGATATCGTCTTCCTCTGCGCCCTGCCGTTCTCGAGCAGCGTGTGCAATGGTTTCTGCCAGTTCGCCCAAATCCGCATCGCTATCGGGAGCGAATGCTTTTACGATGTCTTCCACCCATGATAAACCCTCATTGCTCACACCATCGCTCATGGTGATCAAAACATCCCCCTCCACCAAGCGATCGTGTGTCCTTGCAAAGGTCAGTTCTCGCAAGATTCCAAGTGGAAGAGAGGATTCTTCAATGCGCGATACCCGACCTTTACTGTACAATAGAGAGGCTCCCGCACCGGCTTTCAGCAAGCATACGTTCCCGCTAAACAGATTAACATCTACGATGTCAAGCGTTGCCAAGCTCTCATCCTCTGACTTTGCCATAAGTGCGGTGTTTATCATTTTCAAAACACTTTCATACCCAAACCCCGCCTTGAGTAATCGCACAGCCAGTCCCGCCGCCATGGCGCTGTCTACTGCCGCTCTGCCGCCGCTGCCCATACCGTCACTGAGTACGAGCAACTGGCTCCCCTCGCTGTCACGGAAAATCTCATATGCATCACCGCAAAGCTTTTCGCCTTTACATACAAGCTGGGCCGTTCCGACTGCAACGCGGTAAGTGTTTTCTTCCACAAACGAAATACGTGTGACACCCGCCGCGTATTCGGTGATAGGTTGCGAAAAGGTTCGACCGCATAACTCTCCGAATTTGCGGCGGAGCGTACCTTTGTCGTGTGGCTGATAATTACCGTCCAACAATAGTTCCACCGTCATCCGCCCACGGTCGCTGATGCGGCACGATAACGAGAGCGGTTCATTTTCTTCTTTTGCCAATGCCTTTCGTATCCGATTTTCGGTTTCAATATCCGACCATTCCGGATCCGAAAAATGATGTGCAAATTCCTCTAACATCGTCGCCATACTGGCAAACTGATCGTTAACGATAGCACGCAATTCATGCAAGCGGCGAAAAGCGGCTTCGCGAGCCAAAAACTCCCGATACCGTACAGTCAAGCACTCTGCAAGGGCTTGTCCCGAATGGCATTCCGAGCGTAGATATCCCGAAAAGTCCTCGGCACGCATTTCACCTTTTTCACGCAGATGCGGAATTGCATGATTGAGGGAATCCATCACCGCCGAAAAGTGCGATTCCCAGCAAACCGTTCGCCTTTTGCACTTTCCGCAGACGTCGTCAGTACATTCGCGACATACACTGCCGACCTCCGGTGCACCGAGAGTAGCCAACTGAGAGGATACCGTATCCACAGTACCGACCACTTCGGTCATGGCTTTTGCCGCGTATTCCATTTTGAGAGCCGTTGCCTTGCGAGAGGCATAGACCTCCGGGAGCTGGCGCGTCTGCAAAATAGTTCGCTCGATAAAGGTTTCTGTTGCAGACGGTAATACCAGGAACAGCAAGCAAGATGCCGCGGCTTCGTACAAGCCAATGATAACAACCGTTTCGTTGCTTGCCTGCACGGTTGCAATGCCAACCGATAGCAGATACATCGCCGACATGACCCATTTTCCTTTTTCTGAAAATACGGCTGACAACACCCCTCCAAGAGCAAACGCCGGTGCCAAATGCGCCATATCCGGCGTTGAAAACAATACCGCTATCCCCATTAAAATACCAACCGCTGCCCCTCCGGTGATACGGGCACAGCGGGCCGCCAGCAGGATCAAAACACCGCACAAAATACGACCGGGTGCGATGCCGGAAAACTCAACCGTAAGCAACGCCATCATCAAAACGGCTGTTAACACTATGGCACTGAGTTGACCCCGTGTAGAAAGAGGACGTTCTCTCACATCGGGCATCTCTCTGCCAAGTATCGTTACAAAATAGGCAAATCCACCGCCAAGTAAACTTTCGGCAATGACCGTTAGAATAGCACTGATGGTCGGACTGGCACTTAACAGCAGTGCGCTGCCGGTTACCAATAATCCGACAAAGGCAACCGCTGCGGGGAATATGACGGAACGCGATACAATACGAAAACCGCCGATTGCCCACCGTACACCCGCCACAACAATGAGCGCTGCCACATACCGCAAGGAAACGGCTGAGCCTTGTAACAAATATCCCATCAACACCGCCAAATAGACCAATACTGTCCCCGGGCCGCTAACCGATGCCGAAAGCCCGATCCCAAACGGCATCAATCCCCCATACACCGATGCGCGCGGTAACAGAATTCCTAAAACGATACCGCCGACCATTTCCACCAAGGTGCGTCCGACACCGTTCTCCCACCACGCTTTTTTGGCGGTGATCGATCCGCCGCCACTAATATACTTCATCTTTTTGCACCACCTTTTTCACCTCTATTATAGAGCTTGTCCGCTTCTTTTCCTGTCATATACCGTCAGAGAAAAATAAAAGGTTTTCGCGATAAATGACAAATTCGAACGGTGGTGTCTATTCCGTACAGGCTATGAATATAGTGTGGTAAAAGGAGTTGATAATCATGACGGAATATTCGACAAGCGGACTTAACGATCAACAAGTGGCACTTTCTCGCAAAGAACACGGCACGAATACCCTTACGCATAAGAAGAGACAAAGCTTTTTCCGACAGTATCTCAGCAATTTCGGCGACCCTATCATCAAAGTGCTGTTGGTAGCCTTGGGAATCAATATCATTTTTCTGTTCCGCAATCACGATTGGTATGAATCAGCAGGAATCGCCATTGCCGTCTTTCTCGCCACCTTCGTATCTACACTTTCGGAATACGGCAGCGAATCCGCCTTTGAGAAGCTGCAAGAGGAGGCCGGTCGAATCTGTTGTCGTGTTCGACGGGGCGGCAAGCTTCGCTCGGTGCCAACAGAGGAAATCGTTGTAGGAGATATTATTCTGTTGCAAAGCGGCGAGCGTATACCGGCAGACGGTGTTCTCATCGAAGGCAGCTTGCGTGTAGATCAATCTGCCTTAAACGGTGAAAGCGAAGAAGCGGAAAAGCACGCTGAACCAAACGCAAACGACCTCACACTCGCCGGCACCTCTTCCCTCTTTCGCGGCAGCGTGATCTGCTCAGGCAGTGGGACGATGCGCATTGTAAAAGTCGGTGAGCAAACCATCTACGGACAAGTTGCGGACGAGTTGCAAGAGGAAACACGCGAAAGCCCTTTGAAATTACGGCTATCGGGACTTGCGAAAACACTCAGCAGAATCGGCTTTGTTGCTGCAGCCGTTGTTGGCCTTGCGGATCTGTTTAACAGTCTCGTTATCCAAAATGGCTATTCTCTATCCATGATAGCTGCCGCCTGTTCCGATATCGGATCGTTGATCGGCCACATACTGCATGCGATCACATTGGCGATCACGGTAGTTGTGGTAGCGGTACCGGAGGGCTTGCCCATGATGATTACGGTCGTGTTATCCTCTAACATGCGCCGTATGCTGAAGGATCAGGTGTTGGTACGTAAGCTTGTGGGAATTGAAACCTCCGGCAGTCTGACCATGCTGTTTACCGACAAGACCGGCACTCTTACAGAAGGAAAACCAAAGGTATCCACGTTTGTGGATGGCGAAGGAAACTACTACGATACCGTTTCTGTTCTGCGCCGCCGAAAACCCTTGTGGCGATATGTACAGCTGTCCAGCCTTTACAACACCGAAAGCCAACTGTCGGGCAGTGAGGTATTGGGAGGAAACGCCACAGACCGCGCCCTGCTCCGCTATATATACGACCGTCATCCGCTACATACAACCGCCACCGTCCTGCGGCAAATCCCCTTTGACAGTGACAGAAAATGGTCAGCCGCGGAGATTGTCGATGCCAACGGCGCGCCGCTCTCGTTGTATAAGGGTGCTGCTGATCGTCTGTTGCCATCGTGCACTCACTATTTGGCAGCTGACGGCACTATCTGCACACTATCCGAAAGAACGGAAGAAATCCATTCACGGTTAGAGAAAAATGCCATGCGCGTGTTGGTAATCGCCATCAGTGACCGTCCGCTTGAGGAGCGCCCCTCGCGCTTGATCTTGGTCGGTTTTGCCGGGTTGCGGGACGATGTTCGCCCGGAGGTGCGCCGAGCGGTTTTGGCGGTTCAAAAGGCCGGTATCCACGTCGTAATGATGACCGGTGACAGCAAGGAAACCGCTTGTGCCATTGCGCGTTCAGCAGGTTTTTTTCACACAGTCGCTCACGAATCAAAGGCGATTCTGACAAGTCAAGAACTATCATGCTTGAGTGACGAACAAATAAAAGAACGCTTATCTTCCCTACTGGTTGTCGCACGCGCACTTCCCGGTGATAAGAGCCGTTTGATTCGCTTAGCTCAGGAATGCGGACACGTGGTCGGCATGACGGGCGATGGCGTTAACGATGCTCCCGCTCTAAAAAAAGCCGATGTGGGCTTTGCCATGGGCAGCGGCACCGAGGTTGCCAAGCAGGCGGGTGACATCGTCATATTGGACAATAACTTTGCTTCGATTGCCAAGGCGATTCTGTACGGACGCACTATCTTTAAAAGTATCCGCAAATTCATTATTTTTCAACTGACGATGAATCTGTGTGCGGTTGGGATTTCCATCATCGGACCGTTTATCGGTATCGATTCCCCGGTAACCGTCATGCAAATGCTGTGGATCAATATCATCATGGATACCTTGGCAGGGTTGGCCTTTGCGGGGGAACCTCCGCTTGCAGAATATATGGAAGAACCCCCTAAGCGTCGCGATGAACCGATTCTCAATCGCTATATGCTCAATCAGATTCTGTGCACCGGCGGGTTTACCATTGCATTGTGTGTTGGTTTTTTACGGTTGGATTTTTCAAAAATACTGTTCCGTTATGATACGCAGCCCATCTATTGGATGACCGCCTTTTTTGCCCTTTTTATTTTCTGCGGTATTTTCAACAGCTTTAACGCGCGCACCACACGTCTGAATTTACTTTCACATTTGCGAAAGAACCCATCCTTTGTCCTCGTTATGAGTGCCGTTACCGCTATACAGATCGCACTGATCTACTATGGTGGGAGCTTGTTCCGCACAGCGGGACTATCTATGCGTGAATTACTCATCATTTTATCAATGTCAGCGCTCGTGATTCCCTTTGACATCCTGCGCAAAAGTATTATCCGATTGTACCACCGACACGGCACTGTATGATTATAAACGCCCCGCGCGCTCATACTATTAGCGGGGTGAAACGACGATGGGAAATACATTCACAAGCCGATCACAAGCATCCATGTATTTACGAGAGAAATGGAAAACTGCCATTTTTGTACAACTTCTGTGTATATTCGCAGAAGTCATCTTGATTGTCGCAGAGGGTATTTGCTTTTATCGCTTCGCGGAAATTCCGGCGTTCCCGCTCGGGCTGTTATTTGATTTGTTGCTGTTGTCCCCGCTAAAAGCCGGTCGTGCGTTATTTTATGAAACTTTGGTCACGGACAGCAACAAGGCAACACTAAAACTGTTGTTTTGGTTTTATAAACATGCCTATGCCGGCAGCGTTGGGTGGCGTCTCCAACTGTGGCTTTACCGAATCGGTTGGCATAGTCTGTTTTCTGTTCCCTCGGCACTCTTTTTATATATCAGTCGAGCGGCCGAGCAAAGTGGCTCGGAGACGTTGGCGATGATCGCGTTTGTCTTTTCAATTGTCTTTTTGGTAATTGCTTTTACTATCACCGAGATTTTACTGTTTCAGTACATTCCCGCTGTGTATCTGCTCTCAAAGGTCATATCGTCCCGACACGCGTTTTCGCTATCCAAGCGCCTATCCAAAGGATGTACCAATAAGTGGACGTTACTCTATTTGGATTACGCCGGCTGGTCATTATCCTTTTTTCTGCTTATTCCCTTCTTTTATGTGTCCCTGCTGTTTCATACCGCCCGTGCCGCTACCGTCAAACGATTATTTTCGGATATTTCGCCGCAGATTCATCAACAACTCTTGCAACGCGGGAAAAATCATGGTAGAATAAGGAACGAATTTTAAATCATCTTGGAGGCGCCATGATTACCGTATCGGATTTAGGTATCAATTTCAGCGGACAGAACCTTTTTACACATGTTAATCTCTTATTTACGCCCGGCAACTGCTATGGCGTAATCGGTGCTAACGGCGCCGGGAAATCCACCTTTTTGCGTATT
>CAYVDQ010000070.1:0-7119 GCA_964450615.1 uncultured Eubacteriales bacterium
AACCTCCAACTGGACAAATTTATATAAGTACGCTATACTGAACAAAAAAGGGGGGAGAGGAATGGTTCTTATCGCGGTTTCGGTCACAGACGCACCGCACGCGGCGGAATATCTGTCAGACGCGCGCCGACAAAAGGCGAAAGCGCTTAAAAAACCGGAGGATCAGGCGCGCAGCTTGTGTGCCGGATTGGCACTGGATGCTTGCCTGCGCACCGTCGGTTTGTGCGAGCGGGAGGTGACGGTCACCGCCGATACGCACGGCAAGCCGTTTCTCGCTGATCACCCCGAATGGCACTTCAGCCTCTCTCACAGCGGTGACTTTGCGGTGTGTGTACTTGATGATTCACCGATCGGGGTGGACATCGAGCAGCACCGCCCGATTGATACACAGCGCCTTGGCGCTCGCTATTTGGGCACAAGCGAACCGCTGACTCCCGCGCAATTCTTTTCTCTGTGGACACATAAGGAAAGTTACCTGAAAGCGATCGGTATCGGTCTTTCGGGCTTACACACCGAACCTGACAACAGCTGGCATTTCAAAGAGTACCCGCTCGCCGGCTATTCACTGACGGTGTGCAGCCGAAAAGCGGTATTTACTCCGTCGCTTTCGGTTTTTTCCGTCGGCGATACCGGTCTTCCTCGCTGAAAATACAACCGCAATATTTTTGCATATACAAGCCGCTGTCTCGCGCGATCTGCTGACCTTCTTTGAAAGTCGGGCGAAAATCCCGATACAGGAAGGACACACCGTGGGCGGCGGCTGCTTGTTCGGCAACCTTCACGATCAGCTCGTGATCTTGATACGGGCTGATGAGCAGGGTCGTGGTAAACGATTCAAAGCCCCGTTCGGCGGCACATCGCGCCGTTTCCTCCAACCGCAAGCGGTAGCAGGTTTCGCATCGGTCGTCGAATTCACTGCCCACCGCCTGCAGAAACGGCCGCAGACCGTATTCGTTGTTGACGATCAGCGGCAGATGGATCGTTTTCGCGTATTCCTCTAAGGTCGTCTTGCGGGAACGGTATTCCGTGTACGGATGAATGTTGGGATTGTACCAGTAGCCTACAGGCTCGATGCCTTCGTCGCGCAAGCTTTCGATGCACCGAATAGAGCAAGGCGCACAGCAGATGTGCAGTAAGGTGGACGGCATAGTTATCAACTCCACGTTCCAGTATAGCATACTTTTTTTCTAAAAAAAAGTACCCGATAGGATTTTCATGCAAGTGTCTTCTTCTTTTTTTAAATAATATTTTTGATGGCAAATTTTCGGTTATCACTTTACAGAACGATAAGTTTATAGTAAAATATACAAAGAGAATGTAAAGAGGAAAAGAGTGTGTCGTCATGAATCCGAAGTATAAACGCATATTACTGAAACTCAGTGGCGAGGCTTTGTCCGGAGAACAGGGACACGGCTTGGATTTTGAAACGGTCAGCCGCGTTTGTGAGGCGGTTAAGGAATGTGTCGATGCGGGCGCACAAATTGCGATCGTTGTCGGCGGCGGCAATTTCTGGAGAGGCCGTTCCAGCGGTAAGATGGATCGCACGCGTGCGGATCATATGGGAATGCTCGCCACCACCATCAATTCCTTGGCACTTGCCGATTCGCTGGAGCAGCTCGGCTGTGAGGTGCGTGTACAGACGGCAATCGCCATGAATGAGATTGCCGAGCCGTACATTCGCAACCGCGCCGTGCGGCATTTGGAAAAGGGCCGTGTTGTGATATTTGGTTGCGGCACCGGTAATCCGTTCTTCTCTACCGATACCGCGTCTGCGTTGCGCGCATTGGAGATCGATGCGGATATCATTTTCAAAGCCAGCATGGTTGATGGTGTCTATGACAGCGATCCGAAGAAAAACCCGAACGCGGTTAAATATGATACGCTGACCTTTATGGAGGTCCTCAATCGTGACTTGAAGGTGATGGATTCCACGGCGGCAAGCCTTTGCAACGACAATTCTCTGCCTATTTTGGTGTTCAATATGGAACAACCCGAAAATATTGTGCGTGCTGTTGCCGGTGATAATGTCGGCACGATTGTCCATTCTTAAGGAGGATACATACTATGGATGCAATTTTTGCGAGAGCACAGGAAAAAATGGATAAAACCGTCAATGCGTTGCTGAATGAATACGGCACGATCCGTGCGGGTCGCGCAAACCCGACGGTTCTCGATCGTATTATGGTAGAATACTACGGAACTCCCACACCCATCAATCAGATGGCGGCAATCTCGGTTCCCGAGCCGCGCACCATCATGATCGCACCGTGGGATAAAAATTCGTTGCGCGATATCGAAAAAGCGATTTTGACCTCGGATCTGGGCTTGAACCCGCAGAACGATGGCAGCACCCTGCGGCTGAATTTCCCGCCGCTGACAGAGGAGCGTCGCAAGGAGCTTGTCAAAGGCGTGTACAAATATGCGGAGGACTCCAAGGTTGCGATCCGTTCGATCCGTCGCGATTCGCTGGAGAAACTCAAGGATATGAAGAAAAAGTCTGAGATCACCGAGGACGATTTCAAAAATGCGGAAAAGAAGATGCAGGACATCACCGATAAATTCTGCAAGGAGATCGACGGAATCTCGGCGAAAAAAGATAAGGAAATCATGGAAATCTAAGGTATTACCTTGCAAAGTTGTGACCGGCGGAACAGTGCTATCCACCGGTCACTTGCTTGCTGAAAGAAGGGTAGCGGTATGGCACTGTTTTCATCCAAATCAAAACACAATGAGGCGTCGGCGGTAGTGCCCGCGCACATTGGTATCATTATGGACGGCAACGGTCGTTGGGCAAAAAAGCGCGGTCTGCCGCGTCAGGCGGGTCACGTAACCGGTGCCAAAGTCTTCCGTACTATCGCCAAACATTGTGAGAAACGCGGCATCAAGGTTGCCACCTTTTACACGTTTTCTACCGAAAACTGGAAACGTCCGCAAGAGGAGATCAACGCGATTATGAACTTATTGCGTGAATATCTCAAAGAGTCCCTTGCGGATTTCAAAAAGGAAAATATCCGTACCCGTTTCATCGGTGACCGCTCCATGCTGGCATCGGATATACAAGAGCTCATGAGCGAAGCGGAGGAAGCCACCGCGAAAAAAACCGGTATGATCCTCAACATTGCCATTAACTACGGTGGTCGCGCCGAGCTCGCGACCGCGATGCGTACCATTGCCGAAAAGGTGCAAAACGGCACGATCGCCCCCGAGGAGATTGACGAAGCGTGCATTGAGCGGCATCTCTACACCGCCGGTCAACCGGAAGTGGATTTGATCCTGCGTCCCAGTGGGGAATATCGCTTGTCAAATTTCCTTATCTGGCAATGTGCGTATGCCGAATACGTATTTGATGAAATTTTGTGGCCCGAATTTACCACAAAGGATTTGGACAACGCTTTGGCGGTGTATGCCGGTCGTCATCGCCGTTTCGGTGGAGTCTAACAAAGGATGTGAAATGCAATGAAAACGCGCTTAATTACAGGCGGTATTTCTGCCGCTCTGTTTTTGATCGTCTTGTTTATTCCGTGGAGCGTTGCGCTGACGATCGCCACCTCGTTTATCTGCGGTCTTGCTGTGTATGAGATGTTGACGGTTACCAAGGTTGTTCAGCATCGCGGATTAGAGGTCGCGGCGATCGCGTTCGCTGTCATTGCCCCGTTTTTCGGTCGTATGAACGGCGGATGGGTGTTTATAGTGTGCTTGCTGTACGTGCTCGCTTTGGTGCTTTTGACCCTTCGTTATCATGAATCGGTTTCTGTCGATAAGGTCGGTATCGTCTTCTTGCTTTCGGTTTTGGTATCGGTTTCACTGTCGTGCCTCTCTTATTTGCGCACGACCGGTGAGCGGGACAGCGACGGATTGTTTTACGTATTCTTAGCCCTTTTGATGGCATGGATGACGGACACCGGTGCTTACTTTGTCGGCACCTTTTTCGGTAAGCATAAACTGTGTCCCCGTATTTCTCCGAAAAAGACGGTGGAGGGCTTGTTCGGCGGTATTGCCGTTTCGATTGTCATCAGCCTGCTTGCGGGCTTGGTGTACGAGAGCGTGGTGCTCAAAGGTACGGCGCACGTATCGTACGGTGAGATTTTTGTGTTGGCGTTGATTTGTGCGCCGCTTTCGGTGATCGGCGATCTGTTTGCCTCGATTATCAAGCGCCGCTGCGGTGTAAAGGATTTCGGTAACTTTTTTCCCGGTCACGGCGGTATGATGGATCGGTTTGATTCGCTGATGTTCGTACTGCCCACCGTCCTGCTGACCGTTGGCTTGTTCCCACTTGTTTATTGATCGGAGTGTGTTAAGGTGACACGACCCACTCGAACCTGCCGCAAAGCGGCTGATTTCGGGTCTTTTCACCCCATTCGCTCTCGCAAGGAGTTAGCCTTGCTTCGCCCGAATGAATTTAAAATCCCTCGAAGTCCCCTCGCTTTGCGGTCGGAGATTTTAAAAAGAGGCAATTTTGGTTCAACCGAGGCAAAAACGCAGCGAATGCTGTTGCATTCGCGAGTATTTTAACGAAGGATGTGCCGGAATTGCCCTTTTTAAAACAAGGTTCGAGTGGGTCGTGTCACCTTATGACCAAACGACTGGTAATACTCGGCTCAACCGGGTCCATCGGCACCCAAAGTTTGGATGTGGCGGAGAGGCGCGGTTATACCGTCACAGCGCTTGCCGCTCATTCCAATGCACGGTTGATGGAAGAACAGATTCGCCGTTTTCGCCCGACCATGGCCGCCATGTATGACGAGGCGGCAGCACGCGATCTGCGTGACCGCGTACGGGATCTGAATATAACCGTTTTGTCCGGCATGGATGGCTTGTGTACGCTGGCTCAGTTGCCGGATGCGGATATCGTGCTCAACTCGGTTGTCGGCATGGTGGGCCTGCTTCCCACCTTGCATGCTCTGCGCGCCGGTCACGACGTGGCGCTTGCCAACAAAGAGACCTTGGTTGCCGGCGGTGAATTGGTGATGCACGCAGCACGTGAGCATCATGCCCGTATTTTGCCGGTAGACAGTGAGCATTCCGCTATTTTTCAGTGCTTGCAGGGTACCGCGGCGGGTGCGTGGGCACCGCCTTCACCGTCTGCTGAACTGGGACTTTCTCGCGTGATCTTAACCGCTTCCGGCGGTCCGTTTTTCGGGAAAGCCGCCGAAGAATTACGCTGTGTAACGGTGGAGGATGCTTTGCGGCATCCGAATTGGAGTATGGGTCCGAAAATCACGGTGGATTCTGCTACCATGATGAACAAAGGTCTGGAACTGATCGAGGCAAAATGGTTATTTGATATCCCACCGGAGAATATAGATATTGTGGTGCATCGGGAAAGCATCATTCATTCGCTTATTGAATTTACCGATCATTCCGTGCTTGCACAATTGGGTGTGCCGGATATGCGCATTCCCATTCAGTATGCGTTGACTTGGCCGCTCCGCGGCAATCCGCCGGTGCGTCGGCTGGAGCTTGCCGAGATCGGCAAGCTGACATTTTATAAACCGGATAACAAAGCGTTTCCCGCGATCGAGCTGTGCCGCACCGCCATCGAAAAGGGCGGTGCGTATCCGGCGGCGGTCAATGCCGCTAACGAGGCGGCAAACCTATTGTTCAGGGAAGGGAAGATCGCATTTTGTGAGATCAGCGAATTGGTGACAGACACGCTTTCCCGCACGCTGCCCGCGATCTCAACCGTGGAAGACGTTCTGGCTGTTGACGCCGATTGTCGCCGTACTATTATCGACCGAAGGTGATTGTCATCACAACTGTATTGCTGTATATTTTTCGCTTGTTGGCTGCTGTTATCGTATTTGGGCTCATCGTGGTTATTCACGAATGGGGACATTTTATCGTCGCCAAGCTCACCGGTGTGCAGGTTAATGAATTTGCTATCGGTATGGGTCCAAAACTGTTCGGCTGGGGAAAAGGGGAAACCCGTTATTCCGTGCGCTTGTTCCCGATCGGCGGCTATTGCGCCATGGAGGGTGAGGACGCTGCCGGCGGCGGGGAGGTAAAGCTTGACGAAACCGATACTCCTGCCGATAATCCGCGCGCCTTTTACCGCAAAAAGGTGTGGCAGCGCATGCTCATCACGGTGGCGGGTGCTGCGATGAATATCGTGTTGGGCTTTGTTCTGCTTTTGGTGTATTTCGGTGCGTGCACCCTGCCGTCGAATGACGGCAAGGCCTACTATGCCGGTACTACCGTTTCCTGGCAGGAAGAGGACGCACAGAGCTATGAAAGCGGTCTGCGCCCCGGTGATACCCTGCTCACGATCGATGGTAAGCGCGTCTTTACCGTGTTCGATATTCAGTCGTTATTGCAGGACAGTGACGATGCAACCTTTGAAATGGAGGTTCGCCGTGACGGCAGGACGGTAATCTTACCCGCCGTGAATTTCAAACGTGACTATAACGAGGAAAGCGGCGGCTATATTTTACAATACGATTTCAAGGTCAATGCCATCGAGCAGACGATCGGTTCCACCATCACACAAGCCGCCAAAACCGAGTGCAGCGTGGCGGTGATGGTATGGCGCAGTTTGGGCGGCTTGCTTACCGGCAAATACGGGCTCAACGAGTTATCCGGTCCGGTGGGAACGGTGGACATTATCGGTGACACCGTTGCCGGTGCGATCACCGCCGAACAGTGGCAGGCGGGACTCGGCAGTGTGCTGATGTTGGTCGTGCTACTCACCGTTAACGTCGGTATTTTTAACCTGCTTCCCGTTCCGGCATTGGACGGCGGCAGATTGCTCTTTTTGATTTGGGAAGGCATCACGCGCAAGCCGGTCCCGCAAAAGTACGAAGCGATTGTACATGCGGTGGGGCTCGTGTTATTGTTACTTTTGATTGTCGTGGTCACGTTCAGTGATATCATCAAATTATTCTAAGAGTGAGGTGAAGGCAATGCGACGCAAATCCAAGCAAGTATCGGTCGGCGGTGTGCTGATCGGCGGCGACGCGCCGCTCTCCGTACAGTCGATGGGAAATATCCCCTCGACCGACGTGGAGGGAACGGTTCGGCAGGCGAAGGCGCTGCGTGAGGCGGGCTGTGACATTCTGCGCATTGCTATTCCCGATAAAGCAGCGGTGCGTCTGATCGAAGCGATCAAATCCGCCGTGGACA
>CAYVDQ010000071.1:0-7117 GCA_964450615.1 uncultured Eubacteriales bacterium
AACCGTCCGGAATACGGTTGCCGTCGATCAAGATAAGTTGCGGCTGTACCGAAAGTTTCTCCACCGCGCGACGCATTGCCATAAAGGTCGCCTGCAGGATGTTATACTCTTCGATCTCTTCAACGGTTGCTTCAGCAATGCCGAAAGCCAATGCCTGCTCACAGATCTGATCAAAAAGCGCTTCCCGTTTTTTCTCGGAAAGCTTTTTGGAATCGTTGAGTCCTTCCGGTATACGGGCGGGATCAAACACGACAGCCGCCGCAAAAACAGGGCCTGCCAGCGGGCCGCGGCCCGCCTCGTCCACACCGCACAACAGCGCGGCGCCTTGCTGCCGAAACTGCTCATCAAATTCAAAATTCGTCATACAAGCCTCCAAAACGGTTAAACGGGGATACCCGGTAAACCGCCTTGCCGATCAAGCGCTCCTCCTCTATACAACCGAAAGTACGGCTATCTAACGATTGCCCCGCACTGCGATTATCTCCCATGACAAATACCATACCTTCGGGGACGGTAACCTCCCCCTTCATGAGTTCTGCCGATGTGGAGACGTTGATATAGGGCTCTTCCAGAATCTTTCCGTTGAGATAAACTTCACCGGTTTCGGAATCAATGTCCACCGTATCACCTGCAACAGCGATCACTCGCTTGATCAGCGGCTCACTGTCCGTACCGCGGCTTATCACCACGATGTCGCCACGTTCGGGAGTGTACGGCAAACAGGACAAAATCAAGCGTTCGCCGTCGTGCAGTGTGGTGTCCATAGAAGTACCGTCTACATCCACCAAACGAAACAAAAAGGTGAAGACCAAGGTGATGGCTACCAACGCCGTTGTGATGATCTCAACCCACTCATACAAGCCGGCATATCGTTTTGTTTTTTCCATACTCATTCCTCCACCGGTTGTTCTAACGTGATACGGCCGAGCTTTTGACCGCGAAATTCATCCAACAACATCACCGATGCGCGCAAGGTATCCACTTCGCCACCGGAGATAAGCATTCCGCGTTTGCGTCCGATCTGCTGTAACAGTTCGAAGCGATCTTCGCTCAGTGGCTCGGTCAGTTTATAGCGACTGCGCAGGCAGTCCTCATAGTCGGTTGCCAAAACGTCCAAGAGCCCCACAGCCAGTTCTTCGCTGTCCAATATTTCATCACGGATAGCACCGGTATACGCCAAATGCTGTGCCACCGCTTGATCCTCAAACTTCGGCCACAGAATGCCCGGGGTATCCAACAGTTGCGCACCGCTGTCGATGACAAACCATTGCTGATTGCGGGTAACACCGGGACGATCTTCAACTTTGGCTTTACCGCCGCGCGCCATACGGTTGATAAACGAGGATTTTCCCGAATTGGGAATCCCCACCACCATAGCGCGAATAGCGCGTTTGACCATGCCTTTTTCCGCCCAAACGGCGAGTTTGTCTTTTAAGACCTCGCGCATCAGCGGGACAAATTGATTGATCCCCTTACCGCTCTTGCAATCCACGGCGATGGCGGGAACATGATGATCGCGATAATACTGCAACCAGCGCTTTGTTGCCGCCTCGTCCGCAATATCCGCTTTGTTGAGGATCAGCAGACGCGGCTTTTTTGCCACCAATGAATCGAGATCGGGATTGCGGCTGCTGATCGGAATTCGCGCATCCACCACTTCAACCACAATATCCACCTGCGGTAGCATTTCCGTAATTTTACGTTTTGTCCGCGTCATGTGGCCCGGAAACCATTGAATGGATTGTTCCATGCCGATCCTCCTTTCCAAATATGCAAAAAGAGGAGAAAATCAAACGATTTCCTCCCCCTCTTTGTCAGCTTATTTAATCAGCTCTTTGACCTTCGCAGCCTTACCCACGCGATCACGCAAATAGTACAGCTTGCTTCTGCGAACCTTACCGTAACGGACAACTTTCACAGCCGCAACGTTGGGGGAATGCAGCGGGAACACACGCTCCACACCGACACCGTAGGACACACGGCGAACCGTAAAGGTTTCCGAAACGCCGCTGCCTTTCTTGGCAATAACCGTACCTTCAAACGCCTGAATTCTCTCGCGATCACCTTCGCGGATCTTCACATCCACGCGAACGGTATCACCAATCGAAAACTGGGGTGCTGCCTCTTTTACGCTGTCTGCAGCAATGATTTTCAAAGCATCCATGATAAAATCCTCCTTCATATTTTCCGGAGTTCATGCCCGATCGGCCGATGCAGCGCGATGGCAGCGGAACGCCTGCTCTAATGTCCAAACATTAGTCCCCGTTTCGCATGGATTCACGAAACGGATTCCAAAGACCAATACATTATAGTACACTCTCACACAAAATGCAAGCCTTTTTTTTAAATATTTTTCAACCACAACTGAAGCACTCGAGCCCGCCTAAAACGACGGGTTTTCGGCGCTTTGCGGTTTGTTATCATCGCAAGGCTATTTTTTAAGCAAAAATCTCGCCGTCTTTATCCAGTACCGCTAACCGCCGTACGGTGTATACAAGCGGCGCCGTTTCCAAAACCGATTCGAGCGCCGTCATGACCAACGACGGATTGACGGTATCTGCACTGCTGCACGGCAAGGTGAATTCCAATACGCAACCGTTTTCCGCTTCGGTGACGGTCGGATTCGATGCCGCAAGTGCCGGTTTCAGATCCACCGTTTTATAATCTTTTTTCTTGGTGCGCTTTTGCACGAGGATCTCGTCCTTTTGGAACAAAGCACGTACCGCGTCCGCAGGGCAAGCGATGTTCACACGATACAACGCACGGTCTACCTCCCCCGCTTTTTTAACCGCCCACGCGGCGCCGATCACTTCCAAGCCCTCCGGCATGACCGCACCCAGCCGTGTTACCAGTTCGGCAAGATCCATCTCCTGCTCCAGGCGAACATCCATCGTTTCCCGCTCGCCCTCAAAGCCGAGCGACAGCGGGGACGCAAAGGTCAGATACGGGTGACGGTTAAAGCCCTCGGTATACCAAATAGGCAGTCCCGCCCGCCGCACGGCGCGGGTCATGGTGCGGTTGAGATCAAGGTGCGAAATGTACCGTGCTCTGCCAAGTTTGCGAAAAGTCACCCGCACGGTGCGAAAGTCTTTAACGTCGTTCAATGCAGATTCCTCCCT
Organism: uncultured Eubacteriales bacterium; assembly: GCA_964450615.1. Lineage (GTDB taxonomy): Bacteria > Bacillota > Clostridia > Oscillospirales > Acutalibacteraceae > RGIG3009. The sequence continues at coordinate 3,120 of CAYVDQ010000071.1, forward strand.
TAAAGCAGGTCGCGCCGCAATGTGAGCACTGCTGACGGCAGTTGGGTGTTGTGGCACTTTCGTGTGCTTTGCGGTTTTCTGCCAGTAAAAATGCTTTCGTTACTCCGATGTCCAGATGATCCCATGGAAAGATTTCGTCCTCCGCGCGACGGCGGCACGCATAAAAATCGGGATCCAATCCCACCTCGCGGAAGATCTCCATCCACTCATCAAACTTAAAATGCTCCGACCACGCGTCGAGATTGAACCCGCGGCGGAACGCTTTAAGCAGCACTTTGCCGATACGGCGGTCACCGCGTGCCAGTATGGCTTCTAAATAGGATGTTTCGGCATCGTGCCAGCTGAGTGATATTTTCTTGGTTGTGACGGATTCTCGCAATACTTTTTGCTTTTCGCGCAGCTGCTCGATGGTATCCTGCGGCTCCCACTGGAACGGCGTAAAAGGTTTGGGAACGAAACAGGAAACACTGACCGAAACCGATACGCCTTTTCCTTTCGGCTTGTCCGGATTGCGGTAAAAACAATTCACGATCTTTTGACCGAGTTCGTTAATACCGACAATATCCTCCATTGTTTCGGTGGGTAAGCCCATCATGAAATACAGTTTAACCGACGTCCAACCGCCCGCGAACGCTTTGGCGGCGGTGTCAATAATCTCGTCTTCGGTCAGATTTTTATTGATGGCATCGCGAAGTCGTTGTGTGCCTGCTTCCGGCGCAAAGGTCAACCCACTGCGGCGTAAAACATTGAGGCGGTTTGCCAGTTCCTCCGAGAAACCGTCCACGCGCAAGGAAGGCACCGTGATATTGGTATGCTCCTTTTCCGCCCAAGAAAGCAGGCGTTCCAGAAGTTCCTCCAAGTGCGTATAATCACTGGTCGACAACGAGGACAGCGAAAACTCCTCATACCCGCTCGACTCACACAGACAATGACTTTGGCGATCGATGGTATCTACCGATTTTTCTCGCACAGGACGGTAAATGAAGCCAGCCTGACAGAAACGGCAACCGCGGATACAACCGCGGAAGATCTCGGTCATAGCGCGGTCGTGGACAATATCAATGAACGGGACAACAAAGGATTCGGGGTAATAGGCGGTATCCATGTCACGAATGATGCGCTTGCGCACCGTGGCAGGAACACTGTTTTGCGGTGTGATAGCGGCAATCGTACCGTCCTCGTGATAGGTGACGTCGTAAAGTGAGGGCACGTACACACCCTCGATATGCGCGGCTTCACGCAGAAAGTCTGCTTTGTTATAACCGCGCTGCTTATGCGCGCGATAAAGTTCCATCAGTTCAAGGTTGACCTCTTCCCCTTCGCCGATGATGAACAGATCAAAAAAATCGGCAAGCGGTTCGGGGTTATAGGCACAAGGGCCGCCCGCCACCACGAGCGGCATATCCTCCCCGCGTTCACTGCTGAGAAGCGGGATGCCGGCGAGATCCAACATATTCAGAATGGTGGTATAACACATTTCATATTGCAAGGTGAAACCGACAAAATCAAAATCACGGATGGGATCGCGGCTTTCTAGCGCAAACAACGGAACGTTGTGTTCGCGCATGAGCGCTTCCATATCCGTATCGGGCGCGAACACACGCTCGCACCAAAAATCCTCCACGGCGTTTTTAAGACCGTAAAGTATTTTCATGCCGAGGTGCGACATGCCGACCTCGTACAGATCCGGAAAACAAAACGCAAAGCGTACGTTGACCCGGCTCTTGTCCTTTACAATGCTGTTCAGCTCCCCGCCGGTATACCGCGCGGGTTTTTGTACCTTATCAAACAGTTGCTCCAACGTGAATGCCATGGGTATCCTCCCGAAACATAAGTTGCTACCAGTATACCGCAACTTTCGGGGATTTTCAATGCTTCTCTTTGAAGAAAAGCAACAAAAGCAAATACCCGCTCATCACGAGCAGTGAAAAATTATGGTTTTCGGACAACAGCAACCAAAACCCGACAATCGCAAGCGGAAAAATGACCGCCAGCGATACCACATGTGCGATGAGCGTCGCTTTCTCTTCGGACATCCTCGCACACAGCAACGCATACAGCGCTTCGCCGCCGTCAAGCGACGATACGGGCAAGAGATTAAACAGCGCGAGTCCCGCGTGGATGGCCGCCGCAACGGGTTGGTGCAGCCACCAAAGCACTGTAAAGCAAAGTGCGTTTACAAGCGGACCCGCCAACGATACGAGCGAAAGTGCGCGGTAACCGAGATAATAACCGCGGTCCCGTTCCACGCAGATACCGAAGATGCCCACTGTCACGCGGCGCGGACGGTCGCGGACAATGAGCATCGCAAGTGCGTGTCCCGCCTCGTGCAAGAGTGAGGCTAACAGACAAAGCAGTATGAAGTTGCTGTCATCGAAAGACATTAAGGCGATCACCGACGCAGGAAACAATAGACTCAACCGAAAGGTGATACCGTGCCACGTTTTCTCAAGCATCGCCGTTCTCCAACCATACGGATACCATATCGGCAATACCGTTATCCGTCAGTGCGTCGCGGAATGTTTCGCGTAATTGCTCGTAAAAACTGCCGCCGATCAATCGAACGATCAGCGCAATGAGCAGAACAACACCACATACGGCACTCTGCCAAAAAAGCAACGTCCCGCCCGTGCGTTTTTTCGGTTTGTGGTGTTGTTCTGCCATGTTTCTCTCTCCTTATTATACGATAATGCAGATCAGACCGTTGCACCCCTCGTTAATGATCCGCTCGACCGTTTCTTTGAGTTTCAGTCGCGCGTCACCGGGCATACGGTACAGCTTATTATGCAGCCCTTCATTGACAAGGCCGTACAGCGACGTGCCGAAGATATTGGATTCCCAGATCTTGGACGGGTCTTCCTCGAATTCACGCAACAGATAGTTGACCAGTTCTTCGGACTGCTTTTCGGAACCGACGATCGGCGCCACCTCGGTGGTGATATCCGCTTTCATCATATGAATCGACGGAGCAGTCGCACGCAGACGAATCCCATAGCGACCGCTCTGCTTGATGATCTCTGGTTCTTCCAATGACATTTCATCCAAAGCCGGCATTACGATCCCGTAGCCGGTATTCTCGACCTGCTCAAGCGCCGCCTTGATCTTATCGTATTTCTTACGAATGGCGCTGAGTTCCGTCATGCAGCGCATCAGGTCGCCCTCATCCGACACCGGAATCCCGGTCGTTTCACCCAGTACGCGGTAGAACAGATCGGGCTTGACGTTCACCTGTACCACACCGCTGCCATTACCAAGCTGAATGCTGTTAAGCGCCGTTGTGCTGATATACTCGCAATCATCCATTCCCTGCTGCAGATCGTTCAGTTCGCGGATCTTTTCGATGCCGGTAACCGAGTTTTTGATGCTGTCCATGATACTGCGGCGAACGGGATGCGCGTGGTCAAGTTCCATGACCCACGACGGCAGACGGAACCCGATCTCACGAACCGGAAACTCAAACAGGATGGTTTCTAAAATACTGCGAATATCCGTCTCCCCGATTTCCAGACAGTTAACCGGACACACCGGAACGCCGTATTTTTCACTCAGATCCGTGCAAAGCATGTGCGCCTGTTCGCTGTGCGGCTCGGTCGTGTTGAGTAACACGGCGAACGGCTTGTTAAGCTCCTGCAGCTCACGGATGACGCGTTCCTCAGCCTCGGCGTATTCCTCACGCGGGATTTCGGTGATACTGCCATCTGTCGTAATCACCAGGCCGATGGTTGAGTGCTCGGCAATCACCTTTTGCGTGCCGACCTCCGCCGCCATATTGAACGGTACTTCCTCGTCAAACCACGGCGTTTTCACCATACGAGGAGCGTTTTCCTCAATGTACCCCAGCGCGGAGGGCACGACGTAACCGACGCAATCGATCATGCGCACCTTCATACCGGCGGCACCGCTGACAGTAATGTTCACCGCCTGCTCGGGAATAAATTTCGGCTCGGTCGTCATAATCGTTCTGCCGGCAGACGATTGCGGGAGCTCGTCGATCGCAC
>CAYVDQ010000072.1:0-6992 GCA_964450615.1 uncultured Eubacteriales bacterium
CACCGCGAATTCCGGCGGCTGCAAGCTGGTCGGTCCTTGCGGCGTGGTCGAGCTCGCCGAGGGCGTGATCGTTGCCAAGCGTCACATTCACATGACCCCTGAGGATGCCGCCGAGTTCGACGTCAAAGATAAGGACGTCGTTTCGGTAAAGATCGAATCCGAAGACCGTTCGCTGATCTTCGGCGACGTTGTGGTTCGCGTCAGCGACAAGTTTGCGCTGGCAATGCACATCGACACCGACGAATCCAATGCCGTTGCTGCCGGTATGAACGCAATGGGTACGCTCATTAAATAAGCTGTTTCCGAAAAGCCCTGTCTTTCGAAAGACAGGGCTTTTTTCTGTTTATTTTCCGACGCAGAAACGGGCAAAGATGCCGTCCACCACGGCTTCGGTGGCGCGCTCGCCCGTCAGTTCCAGAACGGCACCGATGGCGCCGTCCACACTGACCGACACCGCGTCCAGCGTCATACCGCTTTGCAGCGCGGCGAGGGCTTCCGTGACACTTTCCGCCGCACGGCACACGCAATACCGCTGGCGCTCGGTGGCAAGCACCGGTTCGGCATCGTTCAAACGGTCGATACCGGTCACCGCGTGAATGGCGGCGGTGAGTTCTTCAAGCCCTGCACCATTAACTGCTTGCAATTCCACGGTATACGCGAATTTTTCTTTGATCGTTTTATCGTCGATCTGTTTTGCGAGATCCTGCTTGTTAAGTAAGGCGATCGTGCCGTGTGCCGGCAACTGCTCGATGAGCGAAAGATCGTCCGCTGACAAGGGGCGGGAGGCGTCAAATACCGCTAAGATCAGCGCGGCAGATTCCAAACGGCGGCGCGAGCGCTCCACGCCGAGCGCCTCCACCGTATCGTCGGTTTCGCGAATACCCGCCGTGTCCGACAACCGCAAGCAGACTTCCCCGACTCGCACAATCTCCTCCACCACGTCGCGGGTGGTGCCGGCAATTGGGGTCACAATACTGCGTTCACATCCGCTGAGCAGGTTCATCACCGTGGATTTTCCCACGTTCGGACTGCCTACGATCGCGGTGTCGATGCCCTCCCGCAGTACGCGGCCGGCATCGTAGGTAGAAAGCAGGGTTTGCAACTGTTCCTTTGCGTTTTTGAGCTCTGTTTCCAGTGCTTCCACCCTAAGCTCCGGAATATCGTCGTCCGGATAATCCACAAAAGCGGAAAACTGTGCTTGCAACGCAATCAAGGCTTCTTTGACCGCCGTCAACCGCCGATACAACGCGCCTTCACGCACCGTCAAGGCGGTTTTGGCAGCAAGTCTGCCGTTTGCTTCAATCAGCGTCATTACCGATTCGGCACCGGTGAGATCCAGTTTGCCGTTCAGAAATGCGCGGCGGGTAAACTCACCCGCCTCTGCCGGCTTGGCACCCGCGGCAAACAGCGCACGCAGGGTGCGTTGCAGCAAATACAAGCCACCGTGGCAGGAAAACTCCACCACGTCTTCACCGGTATAACTGTGCGGCGCACGGAACACCGTCGCAATACATTCGTCAATATCGCCATCGGCATCCGCGACCCGCCCGTAGGCGGCGCGATAACCCGAAAGGGCGGTTAACCGCCTCTCATTGTCAAGGGGTTTGAACACCGACGACGCGATTTCAATCGCACCCGCACCGGAAAGGCGAATAACCCCCAGACCGGCGGGTGCCATCGGTGTGGAGATCGCCGCAATAACTGCCATCATTCACCCTGCGGCTCGGCGGGCGCTTCTTCTGTCGGAGCAGACGTTTCGCCGTCCTCGGCTTCCGGTTCATCCTCGTGCGGTACGTTCGCCAGCGATACGATCCGCGCGCCTTCTTCCACACGCATCACGCGTACGCCCTTGGACGGACGGCGGCACTGACGGATCTCCTCCGCCGCCAAGCGGATGATGATACCGCCGGACGAAATGAGAATGATATCGTCGTCCACACTCACCATGCGGATCGCGGCAACGTCGCCGTATTCCTCGGTATGATAGTTGGTAAGACCTTTACCGCCACGGGACTGTACGCGGTAATCGGAGAATTCACTGAGTCGACCGTAACCGGTTTCGGTGACGGTGAGCAACAGATTGTTATCGTCGCGGAGTGCCATGCCGACGACCTCATCGTCCTGGCTGAGCGTGATCGCTTTCACGCCGCGGGCGGTACGTCCCACCACGCGTGCATCGTTTTCATCAAAGCAGATCGCCATACCTTTGCGAGTACCGACGAGCAGTTTTTGATAGCCGTCGGTGACGTGCACCCACGCAAGCTCGTCTCCCTCGTCGAGATCCACCGCGATCAAGCCGCTCTTGCGGGCATTGCTGTACGCGTTGAGGCGGGTCCGCTTGATAACACCGCGGCGGGTGACCATGCACAGATACTTATCGTCTTCAAATTCCGTGACACGGATCATCGCGGTGACCTTTTCATCACCGGTCAGCGGCAACAAATTGATAATGTTCATACCCTTGGAGGTACGGCTGCCTTCCGGCACTTCGTAACACTTCAGGCGGTATACACGGCCCGCCGAGGTAAAGAACATCACGATATCGTGGCTGGAGCACAAGAACATCGTTTCGGTGACGTCCTCCTCGCGGGTAGTCATACCCTTGATGCCGCGACCACCGCGGCGCTGTGCTTTGTACACGTCCACCGGCTGACGCTTGATGTAGCCGCGTTGGGACATGGTGAGTACACATTCCTCCACCGGAATGAGGTCTTCAATATCCACCTCACCGGAGACCATCGAGATCTCGGTGCGGCGATCGTCGCCGTATTTGTCGCGCAGTTTGAGACATTCGTCCTTGACGATGGCTTTGACCTTCATTTCATCCTCAAGAATGCTCTGCAGTTCTGCGATCTTTGCACGCAGTGCGGCGAGTTCATCCTCGATCTTCTGACGCTCCAAGCCGGACAGCTGACGCAAGCGCATCTGCACGATGGCTTCCGCCTGAATATCGTCAAAGCCGAAGCGTTCCATGAGCTTTTGTTTGGCATCCGCGGTATCCAAAGACCCGCGAATGATCGCAATGACCTCGTCAATGAAATCCACGGCGACCTTGAGCGCTTCCACAATGTGCTCGCGCTCTTTTGCCTTGCGCAGATCAAACCGCGTGCGGCGGGTGATAACCTCGCACTGGAACTTGATGTATTCCTCGAGCATCTCCTTGAGCGTGAGGATGCGCGGCACACCGTTTACGAGCGAGAGCATGATCGCACCGAAGGTGACCTGCATCTGCGTATACGCAAACAACTGATTGAGCACGACCTGCGGATTGGCATCCTTTTTCAGATCAATGACAATACGCATGCCCTCACGGCTGGAATGGTCGACGACATCGCGGATACCCTCGATGCGTTTCTCATCCGCCAATTCAATGATGGATTTGACAAGGTTTAATTTGTTTACCTGATACGGAATTTCGGACACAATGATACGGAACCGATCGTTGTGTTCCTCGATCTCGGTCTTGGCGCGCACGATGATACGGCCGCGACCCGTCGCATAGGCGGCACGGATACCGGAATAGCCCATAATGACACCGCCGGTCGGGAAATCGGGTCCCTTGATGCAGTCCATGATCTCCGGCAGCCCTGCTTCGGGGTTGTCGATCAAAAGGCAAATGCCGTCCACGACCTCACGCAGGTTGTGCGGCGGAATGTTGGTCGCCATACCGACCGCAATACCCACCGATCCGTTTACGAGCAGGTTGGGGAAACGCGACGGCAACACCTCCGGCTCCTTGGTAGTATCGTCAAAGTTCGGCACGAAGTTTACCGTTTCTTTTTCGATGTCCGCCAACATATCGAGCGCCATCTTGCTCATGCGTGCCTCGGTATAACGGTAGGCAGCGGCGGGGTGACCGTCGATGGAGCCGAAGTTACCGTGACCGTCAATGAGCGGATACCGCAGTGAAAAATCCTGCGCCATACGCACCAGCGCATCGTAAACGGACGCGTCACCGTGCGGATGATAGTGACCCAACACGTCGCCGACGGTGGTCGCACATTTACGGTGTGCCTTATCGGGCGTAAACCCATCCTCATGCATCGTATACAAAATACGACGATGCACGGGTTTTAAGCCGTCACGCACATCCGGCAACGCACGCGCGACGATGACCGACATCGAATACTCTAAGAAGCTCTTACGCATTTCCTTTTCGAGATCGACATTGATCAGTTTGTTGTTCTGTACCGTCATTTGCTCATCCATTGTTTTGTCTCCTTTATCAGAACCAAATTAGGCTATCTCTCGTTTTAATGCATCGGGATCCTCGATCGCCGACCACGGAATATCCAATCGCTCACCGCTTGCATACAGCACCGTCACACCGACTTCGCTTGTGTTCAGCCGATAGCGACCGTGCACGGCAAAGGACACCACGCCGTTTTGCTGCTTGGCAATGCCTTCTTTTGTGAAGGCAAGCCGTACCGCTTCCTGCTTGCGGTTTTTCAGGAGCACGGTCAGGTGCGTCACCAGCGCGCCCGCCGACATAAACACCGCGCAAAAAATCAAACAGTTAAGAAGCGGCCACGGCGTCAGCGCCGTCATCAGTGCCGGGGTCAAGCTGTAAATGACCATCTGCGGCAGGACCAGTCCCAACAACTCATGAAATTCTCGGGTATCCTCCGCCGGGAGAACCGTCGCGCGGGTGATAACCGTGTCAAAATTCGCAAACCGCACCGTCGGCAGCGGTTCCGCGAGCAGCGGAATCGCCGGTTCTTTGACGCGATAGAGCGAAGGGTCGATATGCTCCTGCAAAAAACGTCGAATGGCAAAAAGCTGTGCCGCCGTCATATCGGTGCTGCGAAAACAAACGACAACGTGACCGTTTCCAAGCAGAATACCGTCGGCACTTTCAAGACAGTGCGTAACCTCAGTATACGGCAGAATACTGCTGCCGCGCATCGTGCTGTATGCCGCATGATCGCCGTACAATGAGATCATGCAACCCGCGCGGATCATGCGGTGATCCTGCCACCGCTCCAGCCAGGTGTTTTCAAGTACCTGGCGTTTACGGCGGCGGGCACGCAACATCTGTGCGATCAAAAACCACAAACATCCCGCAATCAACGGAAACACCAGCGATGGAATCCGCCAATCGCTTGCAAGGGCGGCTCCCGCCGCCTGTATCGAAAAGAAGCCCAGCAGCACGATCAAAACCACGCGCAACAGCGCTTGAACCGGATCGCGCAGGATCCGCTGCCATCGCTCCTCCTCTTGTCCCGTGAGAAAACGCCCCGCCACAACCAGTTGCGGCGATTCGGAAACAAGTTTGTCCAACGGGCGTTCCTCCTTTTTATAGATGGCTGTCTACAATGCCACTCAATTCTTCAAAATCGGCAATACACCGTTTGGGGATCGACAACTGTCGGTTTTTGCCGGTATAGATCTCCACCGTATCACGGCAATTCACGGCACGGGTAACGTGGGACCACGGCAGCCGTAACGGGCGCATCCCGTCTGCCTTGCCTGTCAGCAAAATATAGGAATCGGTAAATTCCACTCGCAGTTTGCAAACGCGACGTTCGGTGCGAGTGATGGCACGCCGCATCCGAATCCGCGCTTTCATAACCGATGCCATAAAAATGACTAACAAGGCGGATAAAAACAAGGGCAGCGGCTTGATCGCTAACATAAAATAACCGAATGATGCCAACATCGTCACGAGAATACATTTGCTTGGAAGCGACGCCACAAATCGCTCCATCGCGGTCTCTGCGGCAATACCGACAATCTCGTTATCGGTGTATTCCACCTCTACCGTCAGCAAAACCTCTTCACTCGTTGTCTGATCGGGAAGAGAAACCGTTTCTCCCTCGGCGATGCCCGGCACGAGTTTATTTACCAACATCTGCCGCGGGACGGGAACGTTTTTAAGCGCCGCTTGCCTGGTGGCTTCGGCGGTGCGCTCATTCAAAAACCGCGCAGGAATCACGATGGATTTTCCATCCGTGCCGCAAAAGATCATCATATCGGCGGTTTCCGCATACACGCGGCATTGCTCGTACGGGATCACCGTCGTTGCCGTCGCGGTGCGCTTGCGGATCGCATCGCTCTCAACCGTGACGGTTCCGAAAAAAACATATCCGCCGTAAACAGTCGTTTCGTACGCCGCTTCGCTGCGCCGTCTCAACTGTGCGGGCAAGGTCAGCATCATCCACAACTCCGAGCCGATCAACAACACCAGCAACGATACCAGCGACCAGTCGATGCGGTTAGAATACTGAAAATCCATAATTCCCATGACAACGCATGCCGCCAACATGAATAGTGATATAAGGCGTGCCCCGCGTGCCATTCCCCTCGCACGACCGGCGAGGATCTCCTGTGAGCGGACATATTCCTCACGACTTAAGTCGACAGAATATTCCACTTCTGTGAAAAAGTCATTCATGGATAGTTTCCTCAGATATCGAGATTGGACACGTATTGTGCGTTCTTTTCAATAAAGTCCCGGCGCGGCTCGACCTTGTCGCCCATCAGGATGGTGAAGGTTTCATCCGCCGCGATCGCATCGGACAATTCCACTTTGAGCATGGTACGGAACGCCGGATCCATCGTGGTTTCCCACAGCTGTTCGGGATCCATTTCACCAAGACCTTTATAGCGCTGAATATCGGTGTTGCCGCCGAGTTCTTCAATGTAGCGGTCACGTTCTTCGTCGGAGAACGCATACCGTACCTGCTTGCCCTTGGACACCTTGAACAGCGGCGGCTGAGCAATGTAAACGTGACCCTCTTCAATGAGCGGCCGCATGTAACGGAAGAAGAACGTCAGCAGCAGGGTGCGGATATGCGCACCGTCGACGTCCGCATCCGCCATGATAATAACTTTTCCATAGCGCAATTTGGACAGATCAAAATCGTCACCGATACCGCAGCCGAGCGCCACGATCACCGGAATCAGCTTTTCGTTGCCGTATACCTTGTCAAGTCGCGCTTTTTCGACGTTGAGCATCTTGCCCCACATCGACAAAATCGCCTGGAAGTTGC
>CAYVDQ010000073.1:0-6827 GCA_964450615.1 uncultured Eubacteriales bacterium
AGTACACCGCACCGAAGCCGGTCGCTTCGGGACGGATCAGAGAACCGCCGAACGAAATGCCCTTACCGGTCAGCACGCCCTCGTAGCGGTTGACCAGGCGCTTGTACTGGCCGAACAGATAGCCGACCTCGCGCGCACCGACACCGATATCACCGGCGGGGACGTCCGTATCCGCACCGATGTGACGGTACAGCTCGGTCATAAAGCTCTGGCAGAACGCCATGATCTCGTTATCCGATTTCCCTCTGGGGTCGAAATCCGAGCCGCCCTTGCCGCCGCCCATCGGCAGGCTGGTGAGCGAGTTCTTAAAGGTCTGCTCGAACGCCAAGAATTTCATAATGCTTAAGTTTACCGACGGATGGAAACGAAGACCGCCCTTGTAAGGGCCGATCGCGCCGTTAAACTGAACGCGGTAACCGCGGTTGACCTGCACCTTGCCGGCGTCATCGACCCACGGCACACGGAACATGATCACACGCTCCGGCTCCACCATACGCTCAAGGAGTGCCGCTTTCTCATACTGCGGATTAGCGTCGATCACCGGACGCAGAGAATCCAAAACCTCGGTAACAGCCTGGATGAATTCGGGCTGATCGGGGTTGTCACGAACCACTTTTTCCAAAACGGAATCAACGTAAGACATACTTATCTTCTCCTTACTAAAAAATCCTGGAAACAGTATACCATACCCCCCGTAGCATTGCAAGTGTTTTGTATAAAAACTTCAAATTGAAGGTATTTCCGCCGTAAAATTCATTTTTTGCGGTTTTTTTGAAGAATTTTGCGCGTCGAGTTGCAGGATTTGCATATTCGCCATCATTATGATACAATGGGCGATAATGAGGTGATAACAAATGAAGATCATGGCAGTGGATTTGGGATTGGTACGCACCGGTCTTGCCATATCGGACGAACTGGAAATGTTGGCATCGCCGATCGGTACGGTTACGGAACGTGATCTAAACGTGTTGGCGGGCAAGATCGCTGCGGCGGTTGACGCACACGGAGCCGGCGCGTTAGTGGTCGGCTTGCCCCGCAATATGGACGGCAGCAAAGGGGAGAGCGCCGAGCGCGCCGAAGTCTTTGCCGAACAGTTGCGCACGCTCACCGGTTTACCGGTATCGCTTTGGGATGAGCGCCTTACGACGGTCTCCGCCATCGGATATTTGAACGAGACCAACGTGCGCGGCAAAAAGCGTAAGGCGATCGTGGACACCGTGTCGGCAACCATCATTTTAGAGGACTATCTGAAGAGCAGAAAATAATCGAATTTGAACCTCTCATCGTATTTTGCATATAGTGAAATGAGAGGTGAGAACAATGGAATGGACAACGGTCTATATCAGCTCCGTTACCAACGCTATGCGTGGAAAAGCGCTGTTAGAACGGCAGGGCTACACGGTGCATATGCAGCGTTCCTCGCATACGAAAGAAACGGATGGCTGTGGGTATAGCTTACTGGTTCGCGGTGAAGGAAAACCGATCACCGCACTGTTATCAAAAGCGGGAATACGTGTGTTGCGTACCGAGCACGGAGGTGTTCGGCGTTGATTTATTTGGATAATGCCGCGACCACGTATCCGAAACCGCCGGACGTGCATCGCGCTATGGCTCAGGCGCTGATTCATTACGGCGCAAACCCCGGCAGAGGCGGGTATCGTATGGCGATGACAACGGCGGAGCGCGTATACGCTTGCCGCGAAGCGTTGGCATCGCTTTTTTCGTTGGAAGACCCGTCGGGCGTGGTGTTTACACCCAACTGCACCGGTGCTCTGAATCTTGTCATCAAAGGTTTGCTGTCACACGGCGGCCACGCGGTGATTACCGATCTGGAACACAATTCCGTCATCCGCCCGCTGGAGGCGCTCGACGGTGTGACGTATACGACGGTTACGGTCGATCCATTACAGCCGCAGGAAACCGCACGGCGGATTCGCCGTGCGATCTTACCGACCACGCGACTGATCTTGTGTACGCACGCCTCCAACGTGCTCGGAAAGCGCACCCCGCTTCGTGCGATCGGTGAGGTGGCAGAGGCCGCGAACATCCCCTTTGCGGTGGATGCGGCGCAAAGTGCCGGCATTTTGCCCATCAACATGCAAGCGGATCACGTAGACTTTTTGTGCTTGCCCGGTCACAAGGGCTTGTACGGACCGATGGGGATCGGTGCTCTGCTGTGCCGCGGCACGTACTCGCTGCACACGCTGATCGAGGGGGGCACGGGCAGCCACTCGCTCCGAGCGTCACAGCCGGAGGAACTTCCCGATCGGTTGGAAAGCGGCACGATTAACGTTCCCGCTATCTGCGGTCTGCTCGGCGGTATCCGCTGGATCGAGCGAAACGGCGGCATCGAGGCGATTGCCGGGCGGGAAACGGCTTTGATGCGCATGCTGTACGAGCGGTTGGCTGCCGTTCCGCGCATCCGTTTGTATACACCGTATCCCGACCTGTCGGTGACGGTGCCGCTCTTAACGTTCACGGTGGCGGAACAAACAAGCGAGGACGTGGCAAGACGGCTCGGTGAACACGGCGTAGCGGTGCGTGCGGGTCTGCACTGCGCGCCATCGGCGCATCGCCGCATGGGAACGCTGGAAAGCGGTGCGGTGCGGCTTTGCCCCTCCGCCTTTACCACGCGCGAGGACCTGGAAAAAGTGCACAAAATCTTAACGGAAATTGCAAGAACCCCTTGAAATCAATACAGAATCTTGATACAATAAAAATGAATAACGTGCAAAGGCGGTGGTAAAGCATGGGAGCCTTCTTTTCGACAATTTGGGAAAGCGTTCTGAATTTTCTGAGAACCTACAATTGGTTTGCGGATACCTTGGATATCGTAATTGTCGCGTTTGCGATATACAGCATCATTCGATTGGTGCGGGATTCCCGCGCCGAACAGCTTCTCAAAGGCTTTTTCCTGCTCGGTTTGGCATACGGCGCCGCCTACCTGTTAGAACTGACCACCTTAAAATACGTCCTGCAGATTGTCTTTGATAACGCCTTGATTTTGCTTGTCGTCATCTTCCAGCCGGAGATCCGTCGTATGCTGGAGCAGGTCGGTCACAGTGGCTTCAAACGCTTCAAAATTCTCGGTCTCAACGAAGAAGAAACCGAGGTGTATATCCAACAATGGAAAACGGCTATCTCCGCGACCTGTTCGGCGGCGGGTCAGCTGCAACGTGAGAAAATGGGTGCGCTGATTGTTTTTGAACGCAACACCCGCTTGGGTGAGATCGCTGATTCCGGCACACCGATCAACGCAGATGTCACCGGCGAACTGATCGGCAATGTTTTCTTCAACAAAGCCCCTCTGCACGACGGTGCGATGATCATTCGCGATGCGAAGATCGTAGCGGCGGGCTGCATTCTACCACTAACGGACGATACTACCATCAGCCGCAGTTTGGGTACGCGTCATCGCGCCGGTGTCGGCATGAGCGAGAACTCCGATGCGGTTGTGGTCATCGTGTCGGAGGAAACCGGCATTATCTCGGTCGCAAAGGGCGGGGAACTCACCCGCAACTTTACGATGGAGAGCCTGCGTATTGAACTGGAAAATGAAATCGTGTGGCGCAACGTGAGGTCGGATTCCGAGAAAAAGGAATCCCGTTTTGCCGCTTGGTTGGGTAAATGGAGGTCGAAATGAAAACGAAATTTTCACTAAACGCCCTCTTGCATAACGAGCGTGCCCTGCTTATTCTTTCTGTGATTGCGGCCATTCTGATCTGGGCACTGGTGTCGTTCGGTCCCGGTAACATTCAAGAACGAACCATTACCATCACCGAAACGGTCGATCTGGCTGACACGATCGCCGGCTACAACGATCTTCGCGTCATCGGTGAGGATACCTTTAACGTCCGCGTGACGGTCGAGGGAGCGCGTTCGGTCATCTTTAATCTCAATCCCGAGGATATTGATATCCGTCCGTCTTTTTCGGATATCCAGGGTGCCGGTGTGTCGGAGATTTCGCTCACGGCAACCAAGGCCAAGGCGGGCTCGTATACCATTGTTGCGGTATCTCCCGCTACCATCTCCTTGAATTGCGATTATTGGATTACGGCAACCGTCCCGCTGACGACCGATGCCGGGGCAGTTTCGGTCAAGGATGAAATAACACAGCAGATCGGTGATCTGCGTATTGAATCCACCGAGATAACGGGCGGCACGATTCAGGTTGAAGGTCCGCAAACCGTAGTCAAGCGCATTGCAAGCGTGGTTGCCAAGATCGAGGAAGGTGGCGTAATCGAAACAACTACCCGCTTTACCGCCGCTCTCAAAGCGTTGGATGCGGATGGCAACGAGGTGGAGGCAACCAACTGTCGCTTTACCGGTGCCACTGCCGACAACACGCTGGACATCACCGTTCCCGTGTGGGTGCAAAAATCCGTTGCGCTGTCGTATGAACTGCGAAACCGGCCGGAAGGCATTTCACAAAACGGTCTTGTTCAGCTGACACCGAGCACCATCACCTTGGTGGGCGAGGCGGCGGCACTTGAGGCGGCCGCGACCACGATCGGCAATCTCGGCACCATTGATTTTGATCGGCTTACTCCCGCGGATGCCCAAATGTCGATCCCGTTAAATGTCCCGACCGGTGTTAAGGTGCTGGAGGGTGATACCGTATCGGTGCAGCTCAACATCGGTAACTATACCACGAAAACGCTGTCGTACTCGGTGAATGGGTTGGATGACGTCACAGTGGAAAACCTGCCGTCCGATAAGACGATCACCCTGCAAAGTCAAGTGCTTTCGGACATCATAGTGTGCGGCAATGCCGCCACCTTGCGCCGCATTACCGCTAAGGATCTGAAACTGACCCTGGATGCTTCCAGCAACGCCGGAACCGGTTCGGTGCGGTATACCGTTCGCATCACGGTCCCGAATCACAACAACGTGTGGGTGTACTACGGCAAGGACGATGCCTCTGCCTACCGCCTATACGGCACAGTGGAATAATTGCTATCATCCAATCGCTCGAGCAAAAAAGTTCGGGCGGTTGTTTTTATATATTGATTCATCGGTGATAGCTTGCTATACTGAATGGAGAAAAGGGGGTTCTTATATGAAAGCATGGATAAAACAAGTCTTACTGGGAGTGTTGGTTGTGGCGCTGATGCTGGCGATAACGGCTTGCGGCACCAAGACGCCAAACTACGCACACCTCCTTAACCCTATGAGCGGCGGTGCGGATACCGAGGCGGAAGCCTTGCGTCAAAACATCCTGAACACCACCGATGAACTGGAAATTACCGGTACGACCTATTACGTTTCGGCGAACGGTAACGATGAGAACGACGGCATGTCGCCTGAAACGGCGTGGGAAACGATTAGCGGTGTGGTTAGAAACGGCTATCTGATACAACCGGGTGATGCGGTCTTGTTTGAACGCGGCCACGTGTATCGCCGCAAGAGTGCTCTCAAACTGAAAAGTGGTGTGACCTACGGCGCTTACGGAACAGGTGAAAAGCCCGCTTTGTACGGTTCAGTGGCTAACTACGCGCTCTGTCAGTGGGAGTCGAGTGGTGTCAGCAACGTCTGGAAGATGTCTTTGTCCACAGAAGAAGCGGGCATTGTCGTGTTTGACCACGGAGTGGCTGTCGGTACCCCAAAATATTTTGGGGTCGAGGAGCTCACCGAAAACGGCGATTTTTACCACGATTTTGAAAACGGTATGTTTTACCTATATCTGGACAAGGGTAATCCCGCCGACGTGTATACCGATATTGAAATCGGCACGCGGGAAGCTATCCTGTCGGCGCAGGAGGATTCCACCGATATTA
The DNA here is from genome assembly GCA_964450615.1 of uncultured Eubacteriales bacterium. Classification (GTDB taxonomy): domain Bacteria; phylum Bacillota; class Clostridia; order Oscillospirales; family Acutalibacteraceae; genus RGIG3009. Next base: position 5,778 of record CAYVDQ010000073.1, read on the forward strand.
CCGTTGATAATTTGACGCTCAAGTATGCCGGTCTGTATGGGTTTATCGCAAGTGATCGTTCGAACAATATTCGTATCACCAACTGCGAGTTCGGCTGGGTAGGCGGCTGCCGATACAGTGATTCAAAAGTCGGACTCGGCAATGCCATTTCCTTCTGGCAAAACACCAGCAATGCGCTCGTGGAAAATTGCTGGATCTACCAGTGCTACGATGCGGGTATCACCCCGCAGGGAATGACGGAAGCGCATACGTACAAAGATTTGGTATTTCGTGGCAATTTGATTGAATTTTGCAACTATTCCATTGAATTTTTTGACCGTACAAAGGAAAGCACATGGGACGGTCTGGTGATCGAGGATAACATCATGCGCTTTGCGGGTTATGGCTTTATGCCGGCGAGTAAACGACCGGACAGTCAAACCGGTGTCGCGCATTTGCTCGGTTGGCGATGGAACTACGAAGAGTTGCCCGGAGGCGGCGTTACCATTCGCAACAACATTTTCGATTGCTCGGCGCGCAACTTGGTGTTCTGGTCCGGCAAAGCGTATGAGAGCGGCTTGACCGTTTCGGGGAACAGCTTTTATCAAAAGGCGAACGACGACAGCAAAGCCCTGTACGTTTCTGATGGCGAACAAAGCTTTGCTACCAATCAAGCGGAATTGGAAAAGGCAGTTCGTGCCTTTGACCCCCATGCGAAAGTTGTTAAGTGGCTTGAGTAACGTATCAAAAACTGCCCGAACCGTTGAGGTTCGGGCAGTTTTTTTGCACCCATTCGGGACACGCTCATAGGATGGATAAGGGGAACAAAGTGACGGGTTCGAGTCCTGTCACCATCCCACTATCAGAAAAGGAGCGATATACTTTGAGCAATGCGTATTACGGCAGACGGCCGTCCATGCGGGGCATGCCGATGCCTTACGGACGGCGAACCGCCACCGGTGATATGTACGTGGATACCACCGTCAATGAACGCGAGTGCGACGGCATGGTGTTAGCGATGGCGTATATCCCCGTCCAACAGTTTAATACCTTGTTCGAAATTGAAGAGGG
>CAYVDQ010000074.1:0-6714 GCA_964450615.1 uncultured Eubacteriales bacterium
GCTTAAATTCGTTGCCGGAAACGCTCAATAAACAGCAGATGCTGTTCGGCATCAACCAGGGGTGCACCTTTGATGATCTGCGTGTTGCACACATGCAGGAGATCGCGGAGCTTGACCTGGACGGATATGCCATCGGCGGACTGGCGGTCGGTGAACCGGCAGAGGATATGTACCGCATTATTGAAGCGGTGGAGCCGCATATGCCGAAAGGAAAACCCCGGTACTTGATGGGTGTCGGAACACCGGAAAACATCTTAGAGGGTGTTCACCGCGGTGTTGATCTGTTTGATTGTGTGATGCCGGCGCGAAACGCGCGTCATGCGCACGTCTTTACCTGGAGCGGGCATCGGAATATGCTGAATCAGAAATACGAGCATGATCTGTTACCGCTTGACGAGGAATGTGACTGCCCGACCTGCCGCCGTCATTCGCGCGCTTATATCCGTCATCTTTTCAAAGCAAACGAGATGCTCGCGATGCGGTTGTGCGTGATTCATAATTTGTATTTTTATAACACCCTGATGGAGCGGATTCGTACCGCACTGGAAGAGGGCACTTTTGAGGAGTTCTATAACCGCTATATTGGTGTTTTGGATCGTCGAATTTGAGGAGGTAAGCATATGAAAACATATTCTTTAAACGGACAGTGGCATATGGAGGGCAGTGGATACTCGTGTGACGGAACCGTACCCGGTTCGGTGTATTCGTTCCTGTTGGATAACCAACTGATGCCCGATCCGTATTATCGCGATAATGAGCTTGAGGCAACGAAAATCCTTGAAAACGATTTTACGTTTTCTAAAGTGTTTGATTTTCCCGCATCCGATGCACGGATTCTATTGCGCTGTGAAGGACTGGATACGCTGTGCGATCTGTACCTTAACGGCACCCACGTTGCCTATACCGATAACATGCATCGCTTGTATGAGTTTGACGTGACGGATGTCATCGAAGCGGGCGAGAATACGATAACAGCAACATTCTATTCTCCCGATAAATATATCAAGCCGTTGAACGCGAAAGAGAAGTTAAGAGCGCCAGGAGACGCCTTGGCGGGCTTTTCGTATATTCGCAAGGCGAGTTGTATGTTGGGCTGGGATTGGGGTCCGCGTCTTCCCGATGCGGGCATTTGGAAAGATATCAGCCTCTTGATCGTAGACTCCGACCGACTGTCCGACGTTCATATTTTACAACGTCACGATAACGGCAAGGTGTATTTAACGCCGTGCGTTAAAACAGAGCGGGGGACGGCAGATGTTTCTGTAACCGTTACTGCACCCGATGGCAAGGTGTTTACGTTACCCGCTAATATCGAAAGCGAAATCAGCGATCCGATGCTTTGGTGGCCCAACGGTTTCGGCAAGGCAAATCTCTACACCGTTTCAGTGGAACTGTATGAGAACGGATCGGTTGTGGATTCGGATACGAAGCGTATCGGATTACGCGAGATCAAGCTTGTTCGCGAAAAAGACGAATACGGCGAGAGCTTCTGTCATGAAGTGAACGGTGTGCGTATCTTTGCGATGGGTGCGGATTATATTCCGGAGGATAATATCCTTGCGCGTATCACCAAAGAACGTAGCGCGACGCTTTTGCGGCACTGTGTGGAGTGTAATTTTAATACCATCCGTATCTGGGGCGGCGGCTTCTATCCGCACGATTTCTTCTTTGATCTGTGCGATGAGTTGGGCTTGCTCGTGTTTTATGACATGATGTTTGCCTGCATGGAAGTTCCGAGAGATCGCGAAATGCACGAAAATATTGCCGCAGAAGTAAGGGATAACCTTATCCGAACACGGCATCATGCGTGCATAGCGCTTCTCTCCGGTAACAATGAAGTAGAGGAGATGCTGGAGCGCGATGATCGCGATGCGCGAGTGAGCAATGCGTGCAAAGCGAATTATATTGAGGTGTTCGAGCATCTGATTCCCGATGTTATCAAAGAGGTCTGTCCGTATTTACCTTATGTGCCGTCATCCCCCAGTTCTTTCGGCTCGTTCATTGAACCCACCAATGAGAATTACGGCGATTGCCATTATTGGCAGGTATGGCACAGCAGTAAACCGGCGATCGAATATCGCAACCATTATTTCCGTTATGTCAGTGAGTTCGGCTACCAATCTTTCCCGTGCGAGAAAACCGTTAACGCATTCACAGAAGATAAGGATCGCAATATTTACAGTCGTATTATGGATCTGCATCAGCGCAGTAACGGTGCCACGAAAAAGATCATTGGGCCGATGGCGGACGTGTATTTGTATCCGACCGATTTCGGTACGCTGTTATATGCGTCACAACTGATGCAGGCGGATGCGATACGCAACTGCGTGGAGCATCTTCGCCGTCACCGCGGCAGATGTATGGGTGCCTTGTATTGGCAGCTGAATGACATTTGGCCCGGACCGTCTTGGGCGAGTATTGATTCCTTTGGACGGTATAAGGCGTTACAGTACATTGCCAAGCGTTTCTTTTCACCGATCATGATTTCGTGTGATGAGATAGGCGAGACCACCACTCGTCCGTATGCGGCAATGGAGCAGGGGTATCGTGATTACAGTACGCAGGCGCATTTGTCTGTTGCCAATGAAACCATGAACGAAGTCTCCGGCATTGTGAAATGGGAGTTGCGGTCGGCAGACAGCCAAATTCTGCAAAGTGGCAGTGAAACGATAACGGTGCCGGCACTTCAATCGGTTTGGCTCGATAATATGGATTTTGAGAAAACCGATGTTCTTAACAATTATTTGAGCTATGCGTTTGAGGTGGACGGTGTAGCGGTTTCCGAAGGAACCGTATTATTCACCGCTCCGAAACATTACCACTTCAAAGATCCCAATCTGCGTTATGAAATTCATGGTAACGAGATCACTGTTTTTGCAGATGCTTATGCAAAATCTGTTGAAATCGATTCACCCGACAGCGATTTTATTTTGAGTGATAACTATTTTGACATGAATGCCGGCAGCAAAACCGTGACCGTGCTTGAGGGTGATGTTAACACCGTGACCCTGCGCAGTGTATACGACATTCGGTAAAAAGATGAAGAATTTGAAAATTTTTCTGTCTACGTCTTGCTATCAGTCTTAAAATCCTGTATACTGAAACGGTATTACTTTAGGAGGTAACTAACCATGTTTGATTTGTATTCTTTGGCTGCAGATGCTACTGCGGCCGCAACCACCGCAGCGGATGCAGACGCGGCAAATGCAATTTCTTCTTTCATGCCGCTGATTATGATGGTTTTGCTGTTCGTGGTCATGTATTTCCTCATGATCCGTCCGCAGAAGAAAAAGCAAAAAGAAGAGCAGAAAATGCGTGATAGCATTCGCGTCGGTGATGAGATCACCACGATCGGCGGTATCCGCGGTCGTATCGTGAACATCAAAGAGGACGAGTTCGTCATCGAGACCGGTGCGGATCGCAACAAGATGGTCATCAAAAAGTGGGCACTGCAGAGCTGTGATACGATTCACGATGCCAACGATGACGATGACGACGATGACGATATCTAATCTTTAAGATCGGTACTATTTCCCCTTGCCACGGAATATAGGTATACTACCTGATATTCGCGTGGGGGGAAAGAGTATGAGCACTCGCAAAGAGGTTTCAACAGCAACAACGATTCTGCGCCCGTTAGGTGTGGGACTCGGTATCGGTGTGATCGTGTGTGCGGTTATTTTGTTGATTGCCGCCGCTATTATGACGACCGGTATTCTGCCCGCATCGGCGGTGACACCCATTGCTCTCGCCGCGGCGGCGATTGGCGCGTTTGTTGGCGGCTTTGTTGCGGCAAGACTATCGCGTGAGCGTGGATTGCTGTATGGTGCAGGCGTTGGTCTGTTGTTGTTTTTACTCATCACGGTCGTCGGTATCGCTGCTTCGCAGGAGCTTCGCGGAACCATGATGCTGCTTAAAGCAGCGCTTACAATCGGTTTCGGTGCGCTTGGCGGTGTGTTGGGTGTAAATGTTAAAACAAAGCGTTGACCGAGCGGGACGGATATTTTCGTCCCGCTCTTGTTAGACATATCCGTTCCTTTTGTGGCATATAGTGTTTGTGTAACAGAAAGGACGGACGCGTATGAAACGGACAAACTTTATTGGAAGTTTTTTAAAACAAAATCGGCGGTTGCTTCTACTACTACTGTTGCCGCTGGTCGGTTGCATAGCAGGAATGGCGCTGTATTCACCGCTGTCGGTATCCCTGCCGTCAGAATGGTGGGCGCTATTGCCGTTAACACCCGTCAAAGGCGATTTTGCGGTTCTGCTTTCACAGTGGTTCTCCTCGTGCTTTCAGCCGTTATGTTTGCTGGCGCTGTTGTTCTTTTCAGGTGTGTCCGCTTGCGGTGCCCCCTTGGTATTCTTAGTGCCGATCTTTTGGGGGATCGGTTTGGGCTTCAGCGAGGCCTATTACGCGCAAAGCGGGATGAGCGGGTGGCTCGTCCTTGCCGTTGTACTGTTGCCGTCTGCGATCATGGAACTGGTTGCGCTGCTTATGGCGTGTTCCGAAGCGTTGCGGTTGACGTTACTCATGGCAGTACAGTTGTTGCCGCGATCGGCACGATGCGGCGGTCTGTGGCAGGATTTTCGTTTATACTGTATGCGCTTTTTAGTGCTGTTGGCTTTCGTTCTCGGTGCAGGTGCACTGGATGTGATATTGCGCCTCCTATTTGGAGGTTTATTGTTGTAACAAAAGGAGTGTTTCATATGGCAGGCTTTTTCGGGCTGTTTGATGCCTCTAAGCCGGGTCCCGGCATTTCCAAAAACGAGCCGAAAAAGAAACGTTTTTTTCTGTTTTGGGAGTTGTATTTTCGGAAATTCTTCAAACTGATCATCGCCAATTTGTTGTATGCGCTGGTGTCGCTTCCCGTGGTGACGCGCGGATTGGCTGAGGCGGGTCTTACCTTCGTTACCCGCAATTATGCAAGAGAGAAGCACGTTTTCCTACCGTCCGATTTTTTTGATACCATCAAAAAGAATTGGAAACAAGCACTGGCGACAGGTATTCTGGAACTCGTTATCAGCGCGTGCTTGATCTTTGATATTATCTATGCGTGGGATTGGATAACTGCGGCACAAAGCATTGAAATTATGCCGTTGTTGTTCTTTGCGGTTTCTTTTTTCCTTGTGGTTCTGTTTTCCTATGCGCGGTATTATTTGTACATGCAGATCATTACATTCAAGCTGTCATTTAAACAGATTTGGAAGAATAGCTTCCTTCTTGCGATTGCCGGCTTTAAAGAGAATATCATTATCTCGCTCGCCTTACTCCTGATCTATGCGCTGGCGGCGGTGCTGCTCTTCAATTATTTTTGGTACGTGCTTGCTCCGCTGGTCGTCTTATACGTGTTGTTGTTCCCGGCATTCCGTTCGTTCCTCATCCAATTCACGATCTTCCCGCTTATCAAGCGGACGATTATTGACCCGTATTACAAAGAGCATCCCGAGGAGGATGTCGATAAGCGGCACGATCTCAACTTGGATGTTGAGGAAATTACCGAAACGGTGGTTGACTCGGATAGTGAACAGGAAGACGATCCGAATGTGATCTTCAAGGATGTCGGAAAAGAAGAACTGCCCGTGGAGAGTATTCCAAAGCAATACAGTGCAGAGGAAATGCACAAAGGTCGCCGTTTACAGAAAAATACGAAAAGTGACAGTGACGACGACGGTACGATCTGATACAAAGAAAGAGCTTGGAGAGTGATCTCCAAGCTCTTTCTTTGTGTTGTTTACTTTTTGTTAAAGCTGTCTTTGAGCGATACCGAGCGGTTGAACACGGGATACTCAGCGGTACTGTCCACATTATCAATGCAGAAATACCCGAGCCGCAAAAATTGGAATGCCGCCGGTGCTTCAGCCGGCAGAATACCCGCTTCAATTTTGCAGTTGACCAATTTCTCAAGGGAATCTTTGTTGAGAACCTCTAAGAAATCCTGATCGCCGGCTTCGGGCTCGGCATCCAGGAACAGGGAAGAGTACAGACGAACCTCTGCATCCTTTGCAGTGGCGGCATCTACCCAGTGAATGGTACCTTTTACTTTGCGGCCATCCGGCGTGTTGCCGCCTTTTGTCTCAGGATCGTACGTTGCCAAGATCTCCACAACGTTGCCGTCGTCGTCTTTCACACAGCCGGTGCAACGGACAACGTAGGCAGATTTGAGACGAACCTCATTTCCGGGGAACAGACGGAAATACCCCTTTACCGGTTCTTCCATGAAGTCATCGCGTTCTACCCACAAGGTGCGGGAAAAGGAGACGTCGTGCGTGCCGCGCTCGGGGTAATAGGGATGGTTTTCCATCTGGAAGACTTCTGACTGATCCTCCGGATAGTTGGTCAATGTCAACTTCACCGGATGTAAAACCGCCATGGCGCGGGTGGCATTCTCATTGAGATCCTCGCGCAAGCAGTGCTCAAGAAGCGCGATCTCAACGGTGCTGGGCACCTTGGCAACACCCACGCGCTCGATAAAGTTGCGAATGGAAGACGGCGTATAACCGCGGCGGCGCAGACCGCGCAGGGTGGGCATACGGGGATCGTCCCAACCGGACACATAGTTTTCTTCCACCAGTTTACGCAGTTTGCGCTTAGACATCACCGTGTAGTTAATGTTTAGACGCGCAAACTCGATCTGACGGGGTTTTCCCTCCAAATCCGCATGTTCCGCGAACCAGTTATACAGCGGGCGGTGATCCTCAAATTCAAGCGAGCAC
>CAYVDQ010000075.1:0-6665 GCA_964450615.1 uncultured Eubacteriales bacterium
AGAAGTCCGGCTACGAAGCTATCATCATCAACAACAACCCCGAAACCGTCTCCACCGACTACACCACCGCAGACAAGCTGTACTTTGAACCGCTGACGACGGAAGACGTCATGAACATCATCGAGTTCGAGAAACCCGAGGGTGTTATCGCCTCGCTCGGCGGTCAGACGGCGATCAATCTTGCCGAACCGCTGATGGAACGCGGTGTCAAGATCATCGGTACCGACTGTGCGGCGATCGAGCGTGCAGAGGACCGCGGCAGTTTTGAAAGGATCCTGCGTGAACTCAACATCCCGCAACCGAAAGGTCATGCTGTCACCAAGATCGAAGACGGTATCGCTGCCGCTGCGGAGATCGGTTATCCGGTCTTGGTGCGCCCGAGCTTCGTGCTCGGCGGCAGAGCGATGCAGATCGTTGCTGGCGAAGAACAACTGCGCCATTATTTGAAGACGGCGGTTGAAATCGACGAGGACAAGCCGGTTTTGGTGGATAAATACATTCAGGGTAAAGAGGTCGAGATCGACGCGATCTGCGACGGCAAGGACGTCTTTGTCCCCGGCATTATGGAACTGGTAGAACGCACGGGTGTCCACTCGGGTGACTCGATCAGCGTGTATCCGACGTTCAGCATCTCGGATAAAGTGAAAGGCACCATCCTGCAATATGCGAAAAAACTGGGTCTGGGCATCGGCATCATCGGACTGTTCAACATTCAGTTTATCGTGGATAAGGACGAAAACGTCTTTATCATCGAGGTAAACCCGCGTTCGTCCCGCACCGTGCCGTTCCTGTCCAAAGCGACCGGCTACAGTTTAGCGGACATCGCCACCGAAGTCATCATGGGCAAGAGCCTGAAAGAACAGGGCATCTTCAACGTCTATCCCGATGAGAAAAAACGTTGGTACGTCAAGGTTCCGGTATTCTCGTTCAACAAGATCCGCGGCTTGGATGCCTATCTGTCTCCCGAAATGAAATCCACCGGTGAAGCGATCGGTTATGACGATAAGCTCAACCGCGCGTTGTACAAGGCACTGCAGGCATCCGGTATGCACCTGCAGAACTACGGCACGGTGTTTGCTACCATTGCCGATAAGGACAAGCAAGAGGCGTTGCCGCTGATCCGCCGTTTCTACAACCTCGGTTTCAACATTGCCGCCACGCAGGGCACTGCCGATTTCCTCAAAGAAAACGGCATTCGCACCCATGTGTTGCAAAAGATCAGCGACGGCAGTGACGAGATTGCAGACGCGATCCGTCAAGGTCACATCGCATACGTTATCAACACGCGCGACATCGGCTCGATGGGGCAGGCAAGCGACGGCTATGAGATCCGCCGCTATGCCACCGACAACAATGTCACCATCTTCACGGCACTGGACACCGTCCGCGTGCTGTTGGATGTCTTGGAAGAAACCACGTTGACTATTTCAACCATTGATGCCTAAGGTGATAAGATGAAACAAGGTGTTTTTACCATTCTCAAAAACGAACCGCTGACCGACACCGTGTACCGCATGGTGTTGGGCGGCGATACGACGGCGATCACTGCCCCCGGTCAGTTTGTGAATATCAAACTGGATGGGCTGTATCTGCGCCGTCCCATATCGGTATGTGACTGCGCCGACGGCGAGTTGACGCTTGTGTACAAGGTGGTCGGCAAGGGTACCGCGCAGATGAGCGCAATGACTGCCGGTGCAGAGCTTGATGTGTTAACAGGGCTCGGCAACGGCTACGATACGGCATCAGCAGGCGATCACGCGCTTCTGCTCGGCGGCGGTGTCGGTGTACCGCCGCTGTATATGCTGGCAAAAACACTCATCGCACAGGGCAAAACCGTTTCGGTGGTGTTAGGCTTTAACACCGCGAGCGAAGTGTTCTGCGAGCAGGAATTCAAAGCACTCGGCGCCAACGTCACGGTTACCACCGTTGACGGTTCATACGGTGTCAAAGGCTTTGTCACCGATGCGCTGCCCGCAAGCTACGACTATTTCTTCACCTGCGGTCCCGAGCCAATGCTCAAAGCGGTGTACAAGAACACCGCCACCGAGGGTCAGTTCAGTTTTGAAGAACGCATGGGCTGCGGCTTTGGTGCGTGTATGGGTTGTTCCTGCAAAACGGTGACCGGCTATAAACGCATCTGCAAGGACGGACCGGTGCTTAAAAAGGAGGAGATCTTATGGGACGCTTAACCGTCAACCTCTGCGGGGTTGAACTGGATAACCCCATTATCCCCGCCAGCGGCACGTTCGGATACGGCTACGAATTTGCTCAGCTGTACGATATCAATATATTAGGCTCGTTCTCGTTCAAGGGAACGACCAAGGAACCCCGTTTCGGCAACCCCACCCCGCGTATCGCGGAATGTCCGATGGGTATGATCAACGCGGTCGGCTTGCAAAACCCCGGTGTGGAGAAAGTAATTGCTGAAGAACTGCCGAAAATGCGGCAGCATTTCGACAAAAAAGTTATGGCGAACGTCAGCGGCTTTTCGGTGGAGGATTACGCGTATACGTGCGAACGATTGAATGGGGAAGAGGATATCGGCTGGTTTGAAGTTAATGTCAGTTGCCCCAACGTTCATGGCGGCGGCATGAGTTTCGGCACCTCGCCCGAGGCTGCTGCCGAAGTTACGGCGGCGGTGCGCAAGGTGACGGACAAGCCGCTCTTGATCAAACTGTCTCCGAACGTCACGGACATCGTCTCCATCGCGAAAGCGTGCGAGGCGGCGGGTGCAGACGGTATCAGTCTGATCAACACCCTGCTCGGTATGCGTATCGACTTAAAGACAAAAAAACCGGTGATCGCCAACAAAATGGGCGGTTTTTCCGGCAGCGCGATCTTCCCCGTAGCGGTGCGCATGGTGTATCAGGTCGCCGAGGCAGTGAACATTCCCGTGGTCGGCATGGGCGGTGTCAGCAGCGCCGAGGACGTGATCGAAATGATGCTCGCTGGTGCAACCGCGGTGGAAGTGGGCGCGGCGAATCTCATTGATCCCTTTGTTTGCAAGACTATCATTGAGGGATTACCGCGTGTGATGGATAAATACGGCATTCAAAATTTGAACGACATCATAGGAGGAGCACATCATGGGTAAGGACGTTATTGTTGCGTGCGATTTTGCAAGCGCGGAGCAGGTTTTCGCGTTCCTGGACAAATTTACCGAAAGAAAACCGTTCGTAAAGATCGGTATGGAGTTGTTTTATGCCGAGGGTCCGCAGATCGTGCGTGAAATCAAAAAGAGAGGTCACAAGATCTTTTTGGATCTGAAACTGCACGACATCCCGAACACGGTCAAAAAATCCATGTCGGTGCTGTCGCGCCTGGATGTGGATCTGTGTAATTTGCATGCGGCAGGTACGGTACGTATGATGGAAGCGGCGATCGAGGGGCTCACCCGCCCCGACGGCACTCGTCCGTTGCTGATCGCAGTAACGCAGCTCACATCCACCGATCAGGAAAGCATGGAAAACGACCTGCTCATCCAAAAACCGATCGACGAGGTCGTGATGCACTATGCGGCGAATGCTAAAAAAGCGGGTCTCGACGGTGTCGTGTGTTCACCGTTGGAGGCAGGCAAGGTACACGAGCGTTGCGGCGCGGACTTTTTGACCGTCACCCCTGGTGTTCGCTTTGCAGATGGTGACATCGGAGACCAAAAACGCGTGATGACCCCCGCAGAAGCGAAACGCATCGGCTCGGATTATATTGTGGTCGGTCGTCCGATCACGGCTGCCGAGGATCCGGTTGCCGCGTATGAGCGTTGTGTCGCTGAATTTGTTGATTAAGGAGTGGGAAAAAGTATGGAAAGCTATAAAAGAGAATTTATCAAGTTCCTCCAAGGCGCCGGTGTGCTGAAATTCGGCGATTTTACGGCGAAGAGCGGGCGCAAGATTCCTTATTTTATCAATGCCGGTGATATCAAGACCGGTGAACAAATCAAGACACTCGGCGAATTCTATGCCAAAGCCTATTTGGACAAGGTTGGTGCCAAGCGTGCGGTCTTGTACGGTCCCGCATACAAAGGCATTTCCATTGCGGTATCGTCGTCGATCGCCCTGGCAAAAGAGGGGCTGGACGTACCGTTTTTCTTCAACCGTAAAGAAGCCAAGGACCACGGCGAAGGTGGTATCTTTGTCGGTTACGTCCCGCAAGCAGGCGAATCCGTCGTGATCGTGGAAGACGTCATTACCGCCGGAACCGCCATTCGTGAAAGCATGGCGAATCTTGCCTCGCTGGAAGATGTCAAAGTGGAAGCCACCTTCGTGATGGTTGACCGTAAAGAAAAAGGCAAGACCGAAAAATCAGCGATGGCTGAGGTGGAAGAAGAGTTCGGATTCCCGGTTTATTCGGTCGTCGACGTCTACGATATCATCGAATACTTGGAAGAAGACGATGCGAACGCTGAAAACGTGGAGCGCATCAAAAAGTATTTAGCGATCAACGGAGCAAAAGCATGAGAAGTTTGATTGATATTCTGGATCTGAGCACGGCTGAATTGGATGACCTGCTGTCCACCGCGTGTGACATTATGGAGCACCCGGATCAGTATGCGGAAAAGTGCAAAGGCAAAAAGCTCGCAACCTTGTTTTTTGAACCGTCCACCAGAACCCGCTTAAGCTTTGAAGCGGCGATGTTGGAACTCGGCGGCAGTGTGATCGGTTTTTCGGATGCGGACTCATCGTCTGCCGCCAAAGGTGAAAGCATTGCCGATACGGCAAAGGTTATCAGCTGTTATGCCGACATTATTGCCATGCGCCATCCCAAGGAAGGCGCCCCGTTTGCGGCATCGCTGAGTGCTGGTATTCCGGTTATCAATGCCGGTGACGGCGGTCACTGCCACCCGACCCAAACACTTGCCGATCTGCTCACCGTATATCGTGAGAAAGGTACGCTGGAGGGCCTGACGATCGGTTTCTGCGGCGATCTCAAATACGGCAGAACTGTCCATTCGCTCATTGCTGCGCTGTCCCGCTATCACGGTATCCGCGCGGTGTTGATCTCGCCGGAGGAGCTGAAACTGCCCGGCTATGTCAAGCATGAGTATATGAGCGATATGACCTGTGTGGAAACTACCTCATTGGACGATGCCATCGGTGAGTTGGACATTCTGTATATGACGCGCATTCAGCGCGAGCGCTTTGAAGATATCGAGCAATACGAGCGCTTGAAAGACACCTATATCCTCACAACCGAGAAAATGGCGAAAGCGCCGCAGACGATGTGCGTGTTGCACCCTCTGCCGCGTGTCAATGAGATCAGCGTTGCGGTGGATGACGATCCCCGCGCCTGCTATTTCAAGCAAGCGCTCAACGGCAAATATATGCGAATGGCGCTTATCTTGAAGCTCCTGTCGGAAGCCGATGGCAAAAAGGAGTCTGTCACGACGGATTTAGAAGGCTGTGTCTGTGAGAATCCGCGTTGCATCACCGCCACCGAGCAGGAAGCAAGACAGTTGTTCCGCTGTGTCAACAGTGAGAAACAGATCTACCGCTGCGTGTACTGTGAAGCGCAGGTAAAGAGGTAAAAAACTTGCCGAAAAATCGGTTTCTTGCCTTGACAGAAAACGGACGGATATGGTATACTTGTCGAGTAAAAATAAGCATTCTTTGCAACTGACGGATTCAGTGGATAACCACAAAGGAACAAAGGATGCAGCGGCTGTTTTTTGTTTGCCGACCGTCTGGGCACACAAGCTTATTTTTCAGAGATAAGCTTGGTGTGCCCTTTTTTGTTTTGTAAGGAGTGTAGACGATGAAAAAAATCGGACTTATCATGGGCAGTGACAGCGATCTGCCGATCGTGGAAAAAGCCACGGCAGTGCTCAAAGAGTTGAGCATTCCCTATGAGGCACATATCTATTCTGCGCACCGCACACCGACCGAGGCGCGCGATTTTACCGTCGCGGCGCGCGAGAACGGCTTTGGTGCGGTTATCTGCTTTGCCGGTATGGCGGCACATTTGGCGGGCGCCGTTGCGGCAAACACCACCCTGCCGGTCATCGGTGTTCCGTGTAAATCATCCGCGCTGGACGGTATGGACGCACTGCTTTCTACCGTGCAGATGCCGACCGGTATTCCCGTTGCCACCGTGGCGATCGGCGGCGGCGCCAACGCGGCACTGCTCGCGGCACAGATCTTGGCGGTCGAGGATAGGGAACTGGCGGCAAAACTGGATCAAAAACGCAAATCCGATGCCGCTAAGGTACTGGAAAAGGATGCGACCGTTGCGGCCGCGCTGTAAATTTTGTTAAAAATTTTTTTGATAAAAGGGGTCTTCCAAAATGAAACAGGTCTATGTGGGAAAAACGAAAGATGTATTTGCTCTTGATAACGGCAACTATTTGCTCAAGTTCAAGGATGATTGCACGGGTAAAGACGGTGTGTTTGATCCCGGCGAGAATGCAGTAGGCTTAACCATCGACGGTGTGGGCGATGTCAACCTGCGTATGTCGATCTATTTCTTTGAAAAGGTCAATGCCGCCGGCATCAAGACCCACTACGTGGATGCCTCTTTGGAAGATACCACGATGGAGGTTCTGCCCGCCAAGGTGTTCGGCAAGGGCTTGGAGGTTATTTGCCGTCACAAGGCTGTCGGCAGCTTCTACCGCCGTTACAGCGATTATATCGAGGAAGGCGCCGACCTGCCCGCGTATGTTGAAATGACCT
>CAYVDQ010000076.1:0-6652 GCA_964450615.1 uncultured Eubacteriales bacterium
CCGAACGATCTGCCGGATTATCAAAGCTACCCCTCGCACGAATGCCCGCTGTGCAAGGCAGGCAAAAAAGTAGACGCCCTGGTCAACTGCCACGGCTTCTCGAAACTGTAAACAACGAACGGGACAGCCCCAAATCGGCTGTCCTGTTTTATGCGTTGATATCAAAAGTTTTCGTTCGGAAAGTGGGAAACAAAATGCAGGAATTTTATTTACAACCGAAGTTGATTTCAGCTCTTAAGGGATATACCAAAAAGCAGTTGGTTAACGATATTGTTGCGGGTATCATTGTCGCGATTATCGCTTTGCCGTTGTCCATTGCGCTGGCGTTGGCATCGGGTGTTGAGCCCGCTTGCGGCGTGTATACCGCTATTGCCGCGGGCTTTGTGGTATCACTGCTCGGTGGTAGCCGCGTGCAGATTGCCGGCCCTACAGCGGCGTTTGCCACCATCGTCGCGGGTGTCGTCGCCACACAAGGAATGGATGGCTTATTTTTAGCAACCGTTATGGCGGGTGTTTTACTGCTGTTGATGGGTGTCTGCAAGCTCGGCACCTTCATTAAGTACATGCCGCACACCATCACCGTCGGTTTTACCGGCGGTATCGCCGTCACCATTCTGCTCGGTCAGATCAAGGACTTTTTCGGGCTTGTTTATGCGAATGGCGTTCGACCGATCGAAACGCTGGAAAAGATAGAGGCAAACGTGGTGGCGGCGGCGACCTTCAGCCCGTGGGCGCTGATCATTGGTGCGGTCAGCCTGGCGATTTTGATTTTGTATCCCAAATTCGAAAAACGTATCCCGCCGTCGTTGATTGCCGTGGTAGTCAGCGCGTTGTTGGTGGCATTGATCCCGGCGTTGGGAGAAAATGTGTATACGATCGGTGATCTGTATACCATTCCCACCGGTTTGCCCAAGGTGGACTTTGCAGGAATGGATCTCAGTGTTGATAAACTGATAGCCGTCATTCCCAATGCCATCACCATAGCAGTGCTTGCGGCTGTTGAATCGCTGCTGTCTTGCGTGGTGGCGGATACCATGGTAGATTCCAAGCATAATCCCAATGCGGAACTGGTGGCGCAGGGATTTGGCAACATTGCTTCGGTATTGTTCGGTGGTATCCCTGCCACCGGTGCGATTGCCAGGACCTCTGCCAATGCCAAAAACGGCGGCAGAACCCCCATCGCAGGCATGGTACACGCGATCGTGCTGCTGTTTGTACTGTTATTCTTGATGCCGTATGCTGCCCTGATTCCGATGCCTACCATTGCGGCAATTCTCTTTATGGTCGCGTACAATATGAGCGAGTGGCGGGAATTCGTCCATATTTTCAAGCAAAAGGCGTGGATGGACATCACCGTGCTGGTTGTCACTTTTGCTTTGACAGTTATTTTTGACCTGGTGGTCGCTATTGTTGTTGGTGTCGTTCTGCACCTGGTGTTTGTGCTTTCCAAAAAGCTCTGGACAAAACAAAAATGAAGATCTAAACGGGATTGACAGAACACAAGAAAGCCGCCGTGCAACACAATGCACGGCGGCTTTCTTGTGTTTAAATTATGTGCGATCGGCGTTGAGCTGTTTGGCAGAACGGCGATTTTCAGGGATAATCTCACCGGCTTTTGTGAGTGCCATCTTAGTGAGAAGCGGGCCGACCAACTCATAGATCAGCACAGCGAACAGCACGATATTGCGCACCAGCGAGCCTTCTTTTTCGCCGAGTTGCATCGCGGTAACCGACATGCCGAGCGCGACACCCGCTTGCGGTAGCAGCGTGATACCCAGATATTTGACGATGTTTTCGTCGCACCCGCACGCCTTGGCGCTGATACTGCTACCCAGCATCTTGCCAAGCGAGCGGAACACGATGAACACCACGCCGATTCCGACGATAGCGAGCTGTGTGAATACGCCGAGTTCCAACTCAGCACCGCTGATGACGAAAAACAGAACGAACAGCGGTGTCGTCCAGCGATCGACACGGTCCATCAGTTCCTCAGAGGATTCGCACACGTTGCAGAAAATGGTGCCGAGCATCATGCAGGAGAGCAGGGAGGAGGTGCTGATGGTAACAGGACCTATCGGAATATGGATCATCGTAATGGCGACCGTCAGAATGACAAAAGTCACCGAAACGGATAAGCGCTTGCTGCGGGAGTGGAAATGCTTTTCGGTTTCCGAGAACAAAAAGCCCATAACGGTACCGAGCAACAGCGAAGCGACGATCTCAATGAGTGGGTTGATGATAATGGAGAACACGTCCACGTGACCGCTGACCATACCCCTGGCGATGCCAAAGGACACCGCAAACACGATCAGACCGACCGCATCATCCAACGCGACGACGGGGAGGAGAATATCGGTAAGTTTACCCTTGGCCTTGTACTGACGAACCACCATAAGGGTAGCGGCGGGCGCGGTTGCCGTTGCGACGGCACCCAACGTAATCGCGACGCTCATCGGCAGAATCTCCTCGCCGAGTATCAAGCTCAGCACGCATAAGGCGATATCCACAAACACAGCTGCGATAAGTGCCTGCACAATGCCGATCACGGTTGCCTGCTTACCGATCTTTTTGAGCTGTGATAATCGGAATTCATTGCCGATGGAGAAAGCGATAAAGCCCAGTGCGACGTCCGAAATAACACCGAAATGCTCGATGTATGACATCGAGGTAAAACCGAGTCCTTCCACGCCCAACAGGCTACCCAGTGCGCCGAGCCCGTAGGGGCCGATGAGTACACCGGCAATCAGATAGCCGGTCACCGCAGGCAAGCCCAACGGTTTAATAACGCGGGTGAATAACAGACCGACAAACAATGCAATTGCGATACTTAGTAAAATATCCATAGTACGATGCCTCTTTTCCAAGTCGATATTGTATGCCACTCTTTTGAAAATGTCAAGACGCATTTTTGACTTGACAATCTCATACAATATGGTATACTTAATTGCAAAGAGTTCGGAACGAAAAAAGCACGATGATTCTGCTTTTTTCGTCTTTTTGTTTTTTAATAAGGAATAAGGAGCGAACACGATGGGCATTTTGGAATTTTTGCAGGAATTCAACTCATACACGGCGTTGGTCCGCGTTTTTTTAGCAGCGTTTCTCGGTGGATTGATTGGCAGTGAACGCGGGCGGCACGGTCGCGCGGCAGGGCTGAGGACACATATTTTGGTGTGTGTCGGTTCGGCAATGACAGCACTTACCGGCTTGTTTGCGGTACAGGTTCTCGGAACCGGGGGTGACGCGTTTCGTATTTCAGCGCAGGTTGTGTCCGGTATCGGTTTTCTGGGCGTTGGGATGATCTTGGTGCGCAACCGAACGGTTGTCACCGGTCTTACTACGGCGGCGGGACTCTGGGCAACCGCCACCATCGGTATTGCGATCGGTTACGGTTTTTACGTCGGCGCCGTCGCTGCCACCTTGTTGTGTGTAGTGGCAGTTCCGGTGCTCGGTCATTTTGAGGAAAAGAAAAAAACGGTTATCAACCTATACGTCGAAGTATCGGAAACAAATCGCACCGGTGAGATTGTACGCGAACTGCGGTCGTTATTCAGCACTGCGGTCAGCGTTGATATCATTGCCCCAAAAAGCAACGCTGTCGGTCGCGTTGGTATTCTGTTGCTTGTCAAAGCGTTTAAGATTCCGGAGGAAATGTTGAGCGCTGTGGAAAAACTGGGCGGTATTGATTATATCGTGGAAGATTGTAACGCCTAAAAAAACACCCCTGCATAGTGTGGACTGCAGGGGTGTTTTTTTACTGCTTGCTTCCTTTGGCACCGCCGAGTGATACGGCGGAGAGAATATTGGTGTCGTAATCGAAGTTCAACGCTTCACGGTTACGATACCGCTTGAAAGCCAGTGTAATCATCTCATCCAGCAATTTATCAAACGGTAAGCCGGTCGTTTCCCAAAGATAAAACGCAAGTGAGCCGGGGATGGTATTGATTTCGTTCACCCACAGTTCTCCGGTTTCGGGATTGTTCAAGAAATCAATACGCGCAACACCGGTGCAGCCGAGCGCATGGAACGTCTTGACCGCCAGCCCTTGTACAGTGCTTGCCATCTCATCAGAAATATCGGCAGGACAACGACGCTTAAGATCCGACATGCCGCCGGATTTGCCCGATTTTGAATTTTTGCCGCCGCTCAAATACTTGTCACGGTAACTCAAAATTTCATCGCTGTTGACCGGTTCCTCGCAAACCGAGGGTCGCGCATCGTCAGCATCGCCCAGCACAGCGCAGTTGATCTCGCGCAATGGTGTAACAGCCTTTTCTGCTAATACGCGAGACGAAAAGCCGAATGCTTCATCTAATGCGGACATCAGTTTTTCGCGATTGTCAGCACGGGAAATGCCGACCGAGGAGCCTAAGTTGACCGGCTTGACGATCACGGGATAACCGATGCCGGTTTCAATACGATCAGCCACCGCTTCACCGTTAAGAGAGTATTCTTTTCCGGAAAATTGCAGTGCAGGAAGCACCGGAATACCGGCATGATTGAGGGCAGCTTTCATTAAGTATTTATCCATACCGATGGCAGAGGACATGACATCGCAGGCAGCGTAGGGGATGTGCAGCATTTCCAGCATGCCCATCAGTGTGCCGTCTTCAACGTTGGTACCGTGTACGGCGGGAAGGGCCACCTCGAATGAACCGATTAGGTTATTGCCAAATTTCTTGGCGGGATGGCGAATCATATCTACGCCGTTTTCCGACGGGACCAACAATACCTGCGTCGCTGCTTGAAGGCAAGCCTTCATGTCGCGATAGGTTTCAATCTTGCCTAATTCCTCACCGGTATAGAAACGGTTATCCTTGGAAATGTACAGCGGGATGGGATCGTACTTATCGCGGTCCAGCGCGTACAAGGCTTGAATACCCGTGATGATCGATACCTCATGTTCTACGCTTCGTCCGCCGAAAAGTACGGCAACTCTGGTTTTCATGATAAAACACCTCTCAAAAATTATCCGGCAAATCGTTTTCCAACAACACGATGCGAGCACCTTTTGACGGCACTTGTGCTAACATCTGTAAGCCTTCGTTCAGCGTCGGCACCACCAAGATCCGTTCCTCGGCAAAGCCGGCAGAAAGCAACCCCTCTTTGAGAGGTGGAGCTTGCTTGATACCGACCAATATGGCGAAGTCGCAGCAATCGGCGGCATAGGCACCAAGCTCGCGGTTGAGAGCTTCCTGCCGCTCGCCCAGTTCAACCATGCCGGGGGTGACCAGCACGCGTTGGGCATCGAATTGCTTTAACACATCCAACGCGCCGCGGAAGCCGGCGGGGTTGGAGTTGTAGGCGTCATCAATATAGCCGTTCGGCAACAATTGTAAGCGGTGCTCTACCGGTTTGAGTAACCGCACGGCATACACCATTTCGCTCAAGGAGATACCCAAACGGTGCGCTACTGCGATACAACCCGCTAAGTTTTGAATGTTATGGGCACCGAGCAGCTTGGTGGTGAAGGTCTGCTCCTCGTTGCCCACCGCTACCGTAAAGGTGGATCCCGCAAGCGATACTTGCAGGTCTGTTACACGTACCTCGCCGTTTTGCAAACCGTACAGAACGGTCGGGCAGAGCGGCTGCTTTTGTTCCAAGCGGCTTTGAATATGCGGATTATCCCCGCAAGCAAACAGACAGCCGTTTTGCGGAAGAGAGTCAGCCAACTCAAACTTGGTGGCGATAATATTATTGATGGTTTTAAAGGTTTCTAAATGCTGCTCACCGACCGAGGTGAGGATACCGTATTGCGGTGACACCAGATCACAGATCTCTTTAATGTCCCCAATATTTTTAGCGCCCATTTCAGCGATAAACACCTGATGCGAGGGACGCAACCGTTCACGGATGGTGCGTACCACACCCATTGTCGTGTTATAACTCTCCGGTGTCATTAAGACATTATATCGTACGGAAAGCAGTGCGTGCAGAAAATTCTTGGTGCTGGTTTTGCCGTAACTGCCGGTAATACCGATAACGGTCAAATCGGGACGCAGTTTCAAACGGTGGCGTGCATCCTGTACGTAACGGTTGGCGATGGCTTTCTCAAGAGGAATATTGATGTGATTTGCCAAGCCTACCAATACAAAAGGCGTCAGCGAAAGCACGCACGAAAAGCCGATGGCGCGCAGATACACCAGGAAATAGCAGATGATAAGGATAATCGCCGTCAAAAGAAATTCCGTCACAAACAACCGCTTCACACGTGCGGTGACGACCAGCGGTTTTTTCGCTTTTTTCGGAATGTTGAGCAGTGCCGTTATCAACAAAACAACGGCGCTGACGATGTAACTGTACAATTCCGGCAAAAACATGGCGAACATGAGCAACGCCGGCAACATGGTACGCACCTGCACAATTTTCTTATCGTTGTCTGCACACCACTTGCGATAGCGTTCCGGTCGATAGGAGTTGAGCTGTAACATGTGAGTGAAATACATAGCTTGCAGGATGACGTTCAATGCCGCACATACCAGCATGGCGAGTTTTGCAATAGTCATGAGTTACTCTCCTTGTAAAAAGCAATCCAAAACCCGACGGCACTGCCCAAAGCTTTCGGCGAAGGCATAATGTCCACCGGCAAGCACCACTAAACCGGCATCGGGGATATGCTGTTCCATTATTTTCGCATCACGAAGCGGCGTGG
>CAYVDQ010000077.1:0-6623 GCA_964450615.1 uncultured Eubacteriales bacterium
ATCTCCGAACAGGATCTGTACGCCATCGCGGGCACGCAAAAGCAGATGTTTAATACCATCTATCAGCTGATGAGCGTCAAGCAGACCGATCCGTCGGCATTTGACCGTGCGGAGTATTTTCTCATGCCGCCCGAATATTACAACTATCTGCTGACCGGCAAAGCGGTCAACGAGTATACCATGGCGACCACCTCTAACCTCGTCAACGCCGAAACCAAGCAATGGGACGGCGAGCTGCTGGATAAGTTGGGCTTCCCGCGCCGCTTGTTCCGCGAACTCAAAACCCCCGGCGAGGTTGTCGGCAATTTAACGGATGAGATCGCCGCAAAAGTGGGCTTCAACTGCAAAGTTGTCCTGCCCGCCACGCACGATACCGGCTCGGCGGTTGCCGCCGTTCCGGCAAACGACGATGATTTTCTGTACATCAGTTCCGGCACCTGGTCGCTTCTCGGTGTGGAAATGATGACCCCCAACTGCACCGAAGCGAGCCGTCAACTCAACTTCACCAACGAGGGCGGTGTCAACTATCGGTTCCGTTACCTGAAAAACATCATGGGTCTGTGGATGCTGCAATCGGTCAAGCGCGAACTCAATAATCAGTACGGCTTCGGTGAGATCAGCGACATGGCGCGCGCCGCCGAGATCGACTCGGTCGTGGACGTGGACGATATGCGGTTCTTAGCTCCCAAAAGTATGATCGAAACGGTCAAGACGGTTTGCGCCGAAACCAACCAGACCGTCCCGCAAACGGTCGGCGAGGTCGCGAAGGTCATTTATCTGAGCCTCTCGAAGTGCTACGGTAAAGCCGTTCGCGGGTTGGAAGAGATCACCGGCCGCACCTATTCCCGCCTGCACATTGTCGGCGGCGGCTGCCAGGACGGCTACTTGAACGAGCTGACCGCCAAGACCACCGGCAAAGCCGTGTACGCCGGTCCCATTGAGGCGACCGCGCTCGGCAACCTGCTCGTACAGATGCTGGCAAACGGCGAGTTCGCCTCCCTTGAGGAAGGCCGCACCGCCATCGCCAATTCCTTTGACGTCAAACCCGTCTAATCAACAATAGCAACCACAAAAGCCTCCCGATTTTTTGAAATCGGGAGGCTTTTTTATCCTCTTCGGCTGTACTGAAGCGGGGTGATACCGAACCGTGTCCGAAACAGCGCAATAAAATGCGAATAATCCGGGAAACCGCACTGTTCGCAGGTGCTTTGCACGGACGTCCCCTCTTCGAGCAACCGTCTGGCAAGTGCCAATCGTTTATTCTCCACATACTTGCTCGGTGTCGTGCCGAGATACCGTTTAAACAACCGCAAAAGCGAACTGCGGCTGATAAAAAAGGTGTCACACAGTCCTTGCACCGAACACGTCCGATCCAGTTCTCGGTCAATGTATGCCAATATCTCCCGCAGCAGCTCCGGCAAATGCAACGGTGCCGCCGTTTGATGTTTCACGTCGTTGAGCAGATCCAGAATATTCATCACCGCCGCACCGCTCTTCACCGTTATGCGATGCTCCACGTCGCGCTCACAGAGCAACGTATCCAACCATCGCCTAAGCGACTCTTTCTCGCATTTGTCCAAACGAATACGGTTCCCCTGTCCTCGCTCTCGCTCAAAAAACGGTGCCAACAGCGACCGGAACGGCTCGGCAGCCTGAATCCACAAACAGTAATGCTCGTGGATACAATCGCCGTTATAAATGCAATAATGCACTTCGTTGGGCATGGTGATAATCAAGTCACCCGACTGCACCGGATAGATGGTATTCTCCACCGAAAAAGACACGTCGCCCTGCAAGTTGAAATACAGTTCATAGTAATCGTGAATGTGCGCCTCTTCTTTCCGATGCGCCGCCGCATTCACCCACCGTTTAATGTAAGAATAATCCGCGTAGATTCCGTCCGCTGTCAAAATACTTTGCAGTTCATGGTATTCCATACGCACCTCACGAAACAAATCTCATGTTATATGAATAATTTGTCATATTACTATGAGATTTTGTGTGATACAACTATACCATACGCGAAATGAAAAATCAAAGGGGAATTTTTTATGTTTCAAGCACCGTTGATTGTTTTATTGGTTCTGACCGTTTGCGCAAGTACGTCGACGAGCATCCTGCGCGGCACCTATTCCAAGCGATACAGCATGACCGCCTCGACTCTGTGGAGCTTCAACGTACTGCAAAGTGTTGTCTGCATGTGCACCATTGCCGCCATTTATGCTTTGTCCGGCAGTTCCTTCCGCTTCAGCCTATTTTCGTTCGGACTGGGTATTGCCATGGCGATATGCAATATATTCAACGTTTACGGGATGCTCAAGGCGCTGTCTCTCGGCACGTTCGCCTACACCACCGTCATCGTCTCACTGTCTGCCATCATCCCCACTTTGAGCGGTCTGTTTTTTGGTGAAACCATCACTCCGGCACAATATATCGGTATTGCTCTGATGGCGGTATGCATTATCCTCTCGCCCGAAAAAACGCAAAGTAACAAACAGACGATCAACGGCAAGTGGTTGCTTTGGTGTGTGGTGGCCTTTGTTTCCTCCGGCGGTGTGGGTGTCATTCAGAAAATTCACCAAAATTCCGAACACCGCACCGAAATGCCAACGCTGTTGCTCACGGGATTTGGTTTGGCAACCGTGTTTGCCCTATGCATGTTATGGAACAGTCGCAAACAAACACCTCCCGAAACTCAACCATCCAAAAGCAAAAGTTTATTGTGGATTCCCGTGATCTGCGGTGCATGCTTTGCGTTCCCTCACACAATCAACCTCGTCCTCGCAGGCAGATTACCCGCCGTTATCATGTTCCCGGTTGTCAATCTGTGCCCAATGATGCTCAGCATGTTATTTTCCCTTTTGTTCTTCAAAGAACGCCTGTCCCCCGCGCAATGGATCGGCATCGGCGTGGGTATTCTGTCCACCGTCTTTGTCAGCGGCATCATCCCGTTATAAAAGAACGCCCGACCAATTGGTCGGGCGCTTGTTTTGTGCTTAGTGCATTCTGAAATCGATCTCGTACGGAATCGGATAGGCCTCTAACACCTGCTCGTCCGTAATGCTTTCTTCAGGAATGTTGCCTTCGATCGCCATTTTCTTGCGGTACATCATCACCCAGATGTTGGAGATGGCGTATTCGCCTTCGCGCACATCCGCCACGACCAGATCCACGTTGATGTATTTCTCTGCCGCCTTGTAGTCGTTTAGCATCACCAAACATTGACCGAGATACATCTTAACACGACCGGTCTGCTTGATCTCCTCGTTACAATCTTTGCAGAAATCCACAAATTTCCGATATTCGCCCGCACGGATCGCGAGCTCACCCATACAAATAACAAGCGGTGCGTAGTCGGGACGGAGCGTTGCCGCCTCAAACGCCAATTCAAACGCCGCTTGCTGATCGCGGAGCAGATTGGAGTGGTAGAGTGCGAGCGCAATGAGATTATAGAATTCTCTGCCGGCGACAACCGATTTCTCAAATGATTCCTTCGCAGCCTCGTACTCGCCGTTGCAGTATTCGATAATACCGAGCGTGTACCAATCAAACGCCGACTTCTCCGCCTTGGCTTCGATATACGGCACAAAGCGCTTATCCGCCGCAAACGCCGTTTCGGGCGTGCCGTCGGCTGCCTTGCCGTCCAGCAGGTTGAGATAATAGACTTCCTTTTCGCCGACGCTGTCTGCGGGGAACTCGCAGAAATCACACAGCGGCTTTCCGTTCAGGCGTTCGGCGAGGTATCCGCGACCGGAACCATATACAACGAGCGGCTCGCCGGATACTTCCTCAAAAAACTCCGCCATATAGTCGGGGTTCTTGTGGAACGCATCAATGCGTGCTGCCACCTCAGCGTAGGTACCGGACATATCGTCAATCTCGACACCTGTATACACTTCCTGCCACGCCACTTTTTCGTGGGCAGCAAATTCAAAATGCTCAAACTGTGTCTTGGCAAGACCTGCTTGAATTTCAAGGTAATCTCTGCCATCCGTCAGCCAACGGTTCCAGTGCATACCGCCGTTGCGGTTACCCCACAAGAAGGTCTTTCTGCCGACCAGCGTATCACTGGACGAATGCAAGAGACCGCGGCCGTCTTTGTCCAGACACGCGATCCACTTGTTGGCTTCTTCGGGAATATCGTAAAAGTAATCGATGGCGGTATCGGCGTGCAGCGGATCGCTGACATCCTTGCCGTCAATGATCGGAAGTGCCTTTTTGGAAATGCGATACCCGCCCTCGCGGTACGAGGTGATATAGGTTTGCGGTGCCGGCACGTAGATGCGCGTTCCTTCCTCTTGCGCGGCGGCGATATTCGACCACCAGTACATATAGGTCGGCTTGTCGTACGGATTCTCCACCTCAATGCGCACAACCAGCTTGTCCTGCTCCAACAACGCATTGATGCTGTACACCAGCCCGCGCTTCTCTTCGTACTCATACATTTTGAGGATCTCGTGTCCCTGCTTGCCGATTACCTTCTTTGTGAACAACGGCTCACAAGTGAGCATGGAATGGCCCTTGATACCGATATTCCACTCCGATCCGCCCGCAAACCACGCGTTGCGCAGTGCCAGATTGGCAAACTGTACGCAATCGTTCTCATAGACTAAATCGCAGTTCTTTTTCTTATCATACAGCGACCACAAGCGACCACCGAGTTCCGGTAGGAACACCGCTTTCAGAAACTCATTTTCCAGTACGGCAGCGCGGTACTCCTTTTCGTGCAGCTCACGTGTATATCCGTTTTGCATCTTATACGGCAAAATAGAATTGATCATGCCCAGACCGATCTTGCTTTTCTGCTTCTCATCCACGCTCTCGTCGGGAATGAAAAACGGCGCATTGTGCTTCGGTTGAATATCCGGGATCAGACTGTCTGCCCCCAGTTCGGCACTTCTCAGTTGAATTTTCTCGAATGTTAACATCGTATCACCTGCTCACATTTACTCATTCTTATTTTACGATATCTCTCGCTGGATTTCAATGTGCAGTTTGTCTTTTTTTGGTATAATCTGTCCATAACATACGAAAGCAAAACGGCGCTTGCGTTTGCAAGCGCCGTTTATCGGTTTTACATACTCTCCGGTGCGTCGATCTTGAGAAGCGTCAGCACGTTGTGCAGTGCAATGCGTGTTGCCTCACACAGCGCCAAGCGCGCCTGCTGCAGCTCTGCTTCCACACCGCGCACACGGCACGCGTTGTAGAACTTGTGGAACAAGGTCGCCAGCTCTTGCGCATACCGCGTCATACCGGCGGGATCTTGTTCTTTCGCGCAGATCACCACCTGCGCCGCATACCCCGCCAAATGACGGATGAGCTCCCTCTCCTCCGGTTCCGAAAGCAGACACAGCACGTCCTGCTTAGGCGCCTGCAACGTCACGCCATCCTCGGCAACCGTACGGAAAATCGAGCATAACCGCGCGTGTGCATACTGCACGTAATACACGGGGTTAGAGGACGATTGCTCAATAGCAAGTCCCAAATCAAAATCCATTTGTGTGGATGCCTCGCGCAGATTAAAGAAGAACCGCGCCGCGTCCACCGGCACCTCGTCCAGCAGATCGGCAAGCTGGATCGCCTTACCGGAACGCTTGGACATCCGCACCACTTCGCCGTCGCGCATTAAACGGACAAGCTGCATCAACACAACCTGCAGGTTATCACCCGACAAACCGATGGCATCCATCGCGCCCTTCATACGCGCCACGTGCCCGTGGTGGTCGGCACCCCACACGTCAATGCAGGTGTCAAAGCCGCGCATGAATTTGTTGCGATGATACGCAATGTCCGCCGCAAAATACGTCGGATTGCCGTTGGCGCGCACCAGCACCTCGTCCTTGATGCCTTCTTCAACGCCATCACGATTGACGTGTTTTTTGCCTTGATATTTTTCACCGAATTCGCCCGCCTTGTACCACAACGCGCCATCCTTTTCATAGGTCAGACCGCGTGCGGTCAGCAGATCGATCACCTCACGCACCTCGCCGTTGTCGTGCAGGGTGGACTCGGTAAACCAGCGATCATATACGATCCGATATTTTGCCATATCGGCTTTCATTTTCTCAATGTTCAGCGGCAACGCGTAAGCAACCAGTGCCGCGCGGCGCTCTTTTTCCTCCGCATTTACAAACGCATCGCCGTGGATCTCGGCAAACGCCTTAGCGTGCTCGCGAATATCGTCACCGTGGTAAGCATCCTCCGGCATCGGAACTGCTTCCTCGCCCCGATACAGCTGCAGATACCGCACCTCCAGCGACAGCCCGAACTTATCGATCTGATTGCCCGCGTCGTTGATGTAAAATTCGCGCCACACCTCGTAACCGGCGGCATCCAGCACCGCCGCCAGACAATCACCGAGCGCCCCGCCGCGAGCATTACCCATGTGCATCGGACCGGTAGGATTGGCGGACACGAATTCCACCATCACCTTTTTGCCGGCGCCGTAATCACTGCGACCGTAGGCATCGCCCTGCTCGATCACCTGCGCAACAATATCCGCATAGTAGCGAGGTGACAAAAAGAAATTCATAAAACCGGGGCCGGCGACCTCTGCCCGTTCCAGATACGTGTTGTTCAGTTCCAGGTGCGCCGCAATACACTCCGCGATCTGGCGGGGTGCC
>CAYVDQ010000078.1:0-6458 GCA_964450615.1 uncultured Eubacteriales bacterium
TGGGGTATAACGGCATGCCGATCGGTTGCAACGACGACTCAATGCCGTGGGATCGTGACGGCGATCCGCTGAACACGAAGTATCTGTTTGTGTGTCATGCGGAGCTCAATGCTATTTTGAACCACGGTCGTGCCGGCCTTGATGGCGCAAAGGTATACACCACGCTGTTTCCGTGCAACGAATGTGCCAAAGCGATCATTCAATCGGGTATCAAAGAGGTCATTTATCTGCAGGATAAATACGCCGATACGGATTCGGTTATTGCCTCCAAGAGAATGTTTGATATGACCGGCGTTACCTACCGTTTGTTTGACGGTGAACATAAAAACATCACACTGAAACTGTAAGAGAGATTGCGGTTATGAAAACTGTTTTGATTACGGGCGCTTCCCGCGGCATCGGAGCCGCGGCGGCGCGGCTGTTTGCAAAAAACGGATATGCGGTAGCCGTTAACTACTGCTCCTCAAAAGAGCAGGCAGACCGTTTGGTTGCCGAGATCACAGAGCAGGGCGGCGAAGCCTTTGCGGTGCAGGCGGACGTCTCGCAGGCGGATGAGGTGAAACGGATGGTGCAGGCGGTGTACGACCGCTGCGGTCACATAGACGTGCTCATCCACAATGCCGGAATTGCACAGCAAAAATTGCTGACGGATACCCAACCGGAAGAATGGCAACGTATGATGGGGGTACATTTGGACGGTGCTTATCACTGTTGCAGGGCGGTTGTTCCCGCCATGGTGCGGCAAGGTCACGGCAGTGTTCTCACGGTATCCTCGATATGGGGGGTAACGGGTGCCTCTTGCGAAGTACCGTATTCCGCCGCCAAAGCGGGACTCATCGGTTTCAGCAAGGCACTCGCAAAGGAACTCGGTCCTTCTAATATCCGGGTGAATTGTGTGGCGCCGGGCGTGATCCAAACGGATATGTGCGCTTCGTTTGACGAGGAAACCTTAACCGGCTTAGCGGAGGAAACACCGCTCGGGCGATTGGGGAAACCGGAGGAGGTTGCCGAAGCACTCTTGTTTTTGGCATCCGACAACGCATCCTATATCACCGGTCAGGTGCTCGGTGTCAACGGCGGTTTTGTAATTTGATGATAAAAAGCGATGAGAACTTCTCATCGCTTTTTATGTATATGTGGCTTTTTTCGGGGAGAAACTGTGGATAGCAGATAGACAGAAAGGACCGTTTGTCAATGACTGATTTTTCACAGGAAATTCTCAGTGCTCTGCGCTTAGAGGGCGTTTCAGATTCGAAAAAGGCGACCGTAAACCAGTGGTATACCGCCGTATCCAAAGCGGCGATGGCGCGAATTTGTGAAGAGGCGCAGACCGAAACGAATGAGAGACGGGTCGCGTATTTTTCGGCAGAGTTTTTAATCGGGCGGATGATCGAATCCAATTTGCTGAATATGGGGCTTTTAGAAGAGGTGGAAACGCTGTTGCGCGAACACGGTCGTTCCACTGCCGTTTTTGAAGAAATCGAAGATGCAGCGCTTGGCAACGGCGGCCTCGGTCGATTAGCCGCCTGCTTCTTGGATTCCGCCGCCACGCAAGGTCTACCGCTGGACGGATACGGCATTCGCTACCGCTACGGACTTTTTAAGCAAGAGATCGTGGACGGCTTTCAAAAAGAGATCGCAGACGATTGGCTGGCATTTGGCGATCCGTGGTCGGTGCGTAAAGAATCCGAAAAGGTGCTTGTTACCTTTGCCGATGAGCAGGTGTATGCCGTACCGTACGACAGTCCCGTGATCGGTTACGGCGGTAAAACCGTCAACCGCCTTCGTTTGTGGCAAGCCGAGGCACAAAACAAATTTGATTTTGCGTTGTTCAACCGGCAAAAATACGATCAGGCGGTTAAAGAACGCGATCATGCCGAACGCATCAGCATGGTGTTATATCCCAACGACGATACCGAAGCCGGCAAAAAACTGCGGTTAAAACAACAGTATTTCTTCTGCAGTGCATCGTTGCAGGATCTTTTCAAGCAGTATAAACAGCGCTTCGGCACGGATTTTTCACGTTTTGGCGAACGGTATGCCATTCAACTCAACGATACCCACCCGACGGTATCCATCCCCGAACTGATCCGTTTACTCACGGAAGAAGGTGTATCGTTCGCGGATGCTTTGCAGATCGCGCGCGATACCTTTGCCTATACCAATCACACCATTTTGCCGGAAGCTTTGGAAAAGTGGAATATCAAACTGTTTCGCAATGTCCTGCCGCAGATATACCGCTATGTATTGCGCATCCAAAAGGCACTGGTACGCGACCTTACGGCGCGCGGTATCGCCGATACAAAACCGTACGCCATTGTGGACGATACGCACATTCATATGGCACGACTCGCGATCTTCGCGTCCCACTCGGTCAACGGTGTGGCGCGGCTGCACAGCGAACTGCTCAAAACAAGCGCCTTGCCGGAATGGTATCGGCTGTATCCCGAACGCTTTAACAACAAGACGAACGGTATTACACAGCGCCGATGGCTGGCGCTTGCCAATCGAGAACTTTCGGGGCTGATTACCGAAACCATCGGCAAGCGCTGGATAACCGATTTGGATCAACTGAAACAGCTGATTCCGTATGCGGACGATCCCTCTTTTCTGCAAATGTTGCACACCGTAAAATCGCTCAAAAAACAGCAGCTTGCCGAATATGTCGAAGCGCACAGCGGGTTGCATCTCAAATCCGACTTTTTATTGGATGTTCAGGCAAAACGCTTGCACGAATACAAACGTCAACTGCTCAATGCGTTTTCGATTTTGGACACTTATTTTGGAATCAAAGATGGTCGCATCACCGACTTTACACCCACTGCGTATCTGTTTGCCGCGAAAGCGGCTCCCGGTTATCAGCGGGCGAAAGCCATCATTAAGTTTATCAATGAGATCGCCGAACTCGTCAACAAAGATGTGACTGTTTCGGATCGGATGCAGGTTTTGTTTTTGCCGAATTATACGGTTTCGTATGCGGAGAAGATCATCCCTGCGGCGGATGTATCGGAACAGATCTCCACGGCGGGAACGGAAGCTTCGGGTACCGGCAATATGAAATTCATGCTCAACGGTGCCGTCACACTCGGGACCTACGACGGCGCGAACATTGAGATCGTCGAGCAAGCGGGGGAGGAAAACAACTATATTTTCGGCGCGCGTGTGGAGGATCTTCACGCGATGAAGGACACCTATTCGCCGCAAGTCTACCTGCAGGCGGAACCGCGCTTGCGGCGCGTTGTCGATACACTGATTGACGGCATCCTCAACGACGGCGGAACGGGAATGTTTCGCGATCTGTACGATTCGCTCACGACGGGTGCATTGTGGCACCGTTCCGATCCGTATTACGTGTTCGCGGATTTTATTCCGTATTGCGACAAGCGGTTAGAGCTTAATCGTGACTACCAGAATCGTGAGTTGTTTGATCGCAAAGCGTTATTGAACATCGCCAATGCCGGTTACTTTTCCAGTGACCGG
Organism: uncultured Eubacteriales bacterium; assembly: GCA_964450615.1. Taxonomy (GTDB): domain Bacteria; phylum Bacillota; class Clostridia; order Oscillospirales; family Acutalibacteraceae; genus RGIG3009. The sequence goes on from CAYVDQ010000078.1 coordinate 3,481, forward strand.
ACCATCAAAGAATACGCCGAGGATATCTGGAAACTATAAAAAACGGCACCCGTGGTGTAATGTCCGTTAAAGACACGTGCCAAGGGTGCCGTCATTTTTGTTTAAAGCATTATAGTATTCGTTCCGTCTTTGGTAACGTAATGCGTTTTCACGCCCAGGATATCCATCCATTTTCGAGTTACCGTTGTACCGTACATACGCTCGCGTCGCATACGGCGCAATTTTTCACGGTCTTCGAGATAGGGCGGTATCTCAGGCTCGTTATACAACCAATCTGCACAGCACCACAGGCATGCCTCAGGCATAACGGCGGCATAAACCTCCATGCCGACGTTCATATGTCCGTGATGTGCCATTTGCACAATGTCGGCTTTGAGAAGGTGCCGTGATTCTTCGTACAGTACGTCGCCGCCCTCGGGACCGAGGTCTCCGAGGAATAACACCTTTTTATTCAGTGTCGTGATGCTGAAAACCAACGAAGAATCGTTCATCAAATTAGAGAACAAACCGTCGTGATACGTATAGATAAAGTCAATACGGCATTCGTCAACATCAACGCTTTCGCCTTGTGTAACGATATGTGCGATGTTCGAGAGTTGCGGCTCTATCTCAAGGAATTCCGGCAATATTTCTTCAAGCTCCCGATCAAAATATGCCGCATCCGGAACGTCGGTTCGTCCTTTTAACTCATTGTATGGCGGAAAGTTATAATAGACTTTTTCAATATCAAAGTCCGATAAACGGTTGCGCTTGAATTCGGAAATGAACCCGCTTATATGATCGTCGTGTGCGTGTGTTAAGATCCAAGCGGAAATATGCCTTTTTCCTACGTATTCTTTTAAAAGCGGCATATCCTCCGGACGTCCGCCGTCGATCACGATCACATTATCTGCCTTGGTGACCAAAACGAAACTCATCATAAATTTACTTGTTTCCGTGATTTGATAAAGAAAAGTTTGATCGTTCATTTCTTTGTTCTCCTTTGAAGTTGATGGGTCAGCGGGGGCTTCTCTTGTTTTCTTGTAAGACAGGCCACACACTCAACGTGCTGTGTGTGCGGGAACATATCAAACGGTTGAATATAGGTAACGCGATATCCGTTTTTTGTCAGCACGCGCAGGTCGCGTGCCTGCGTTTCGGGGTTGCAGGAAATATATACCACCTTTTTCGGTGCTAACGTGATCAGCGAATTTAAGAACGGCATATCGCTGCCCGCGCGCGGCGGATCCATAAAGACAACGTCAACGTGCTGGCCTTCCTCGGCAAGCGCTACCATGTATTTACCTGCATCGGCTTCGATGAAATGCGCATTCGTGATGTTGTTGCGCTTGGCATTTACACGTGCGTCGCGCACGGCATCGCCGTTTACTTCAACACCGACCACCTGACCGGCAGATTTTGCGGCGATCAAACCGATAGTGCCTATCCCGCAATACGCATCCAACACCGCTTCCTTGCCGGTAAGACCGGCAAGCTCGATCGCTTTACTGTACAGTTTCTCGGTCTGTGTCGGATTGATCTGATAAAACGAGCGGGGAGAGATGCGAAACGTGCACCCGCACAGCGTATCCTCAATATATCCGATACCGTAGAGCACTTCTTCGCGCTCGCCGAGCACCATGCTGGTTTGGTGCGGGTTGATGTTCAGCACCACCGTGGTGATTTCGGGGTGCCGCTCTAACAACGCTTGCACGAACCGTTTTTTCATCGGAAATACGGGGTGCGCGGCAACCAATACCACCATTATCTGACCGCTCGTAAACCCGCGGCGGATCAGCACGTGTCGCAAAAAGCCTTTGCGGCTGTCCTCCTGATACGGGAGCATCTGAAATTCGGGGAGCATACGGCGGATCGATACCGCGATCTTATCAGCGGTCGGATCCTCGATCTGGCAGGAATCCACCTTGACAATGCGGTGTGTACTGGACTGATACACGCCGGAGAGGATCTCGTGCCGCCGCGTCATGCCGAATGCCGCTTGCACCTTGTTGCGATAGTGATAAGGAAAGTCCATTCCCACGATTGGCGAAACGCGGTGATAGCGGCTGAGCAGGGAAATCACTTTTTCCTGCTTGTAACCGAGCTGTCGTTCATAGCTCATGTTTTGTAGCTGACAGCCGCCGCATTTTTTCGAAAGCGGACAGCGCGGCAGCATAGCGTTTTTTGCCATTTATTTTCCCTCCAGGAAGTAGGTGGCCTCCATATCGGCAACGGACAAGGCAAAAGCGAGCGGGAACATCTCGAAGGCTTTACCGACGTTGCGCGCATCCTCGTCGCCGGCAAATCCCATGTGATACCGAATCGCAAAGGCTTCTTCGCGTGTAAGCCGCATATAACCGGACAAAATGTATACCGATTTTTCACCGTGACCGTAGGGAAGCTTGTCGTCGATCTCGTAGGTCGGTACTTTTTGCCATACGCCGTTTTCATCCTTGACATTGCGCGTACCCGCTTTATAGAAATTGATCTTGCATACGTCGTGCAGCAGAGCGGCGATCGCGATGCTTTCCTCACTGTATTCCAACCCATATACCTCTTTGACACGCTCACGGTTAAGATACTGGTGCAGACAGTCGTATACGTTCAAACTGTGTTCCACAAGACCACCCTCGTGTGAACCGTGGAAACGAGTGCTGGCGGGCGCGGTAAAGAAGTCACAGGTTTTAGATTCCAGATACTCCAAAAACTTATCGGCACCTTCACGCTTGATATGCTGTTTATAGATCTCGATAAAGCGCTCTTTCGGACTCATAGTGAACTCCTTATTCTCATAAAGATATCGTAATGTCTACAGTATAAAGTCTTTTACTAAAAATTGCAAGATTTCTCGTGACAAAAGCGGGTAGATGTTGTAGAATGTTTTTGAAAAGGGGATAGATAACGATGAAAACTTTTTTCAAACGCTTTATGGTATCCATCAAAGGATTTATCATCGGCTCGTCAATGGCAGTGCCGGGTGTCAGCGGCGGTACGATGGC
>CAYVDQ010000079.1:0-6412 GCA_964450615.1 uncultured Eubacteriales bacterium
GGTCTAAGAGGTTCTTATCGTAGAAATCGTTAAAGAACTTCAACTCATCGGGGCAGTGCTCCAGCAGATACGAAACCACGTAGGTGATCATATCCTGCGCCAGATCCATGTTATCCTCCAGATCCGCAAAAGCAAATTCAGGTTCGATCATCCAAAATTCCGCGGCATGACGGGCGGTATACGATTTCTCGGCACGGAAGGTCGGACCAAAGGTATAGATCTTGCCGAACGCCATCGCCATACACTCACCGGCAAGCTGACCGGATACCGTCAGCGAGGTGTGCTTGCCGAAGAAATCCTGCGTGTAATCGACGTCACCGTTTTCGGTGCGGGGAAGGTTGTTCATATCCAAGGATGTCAGGTGGAACATCTCGCCGGCACCCTCACAGTCACTGGAGGTGATGATGGGGGTGTGTGCATACACGAAGCCGCGCTCCTGGAAGAAACGGTGGATCGCGTAAGCGGCAACCGAGCGTACGCGGAAAACCGCACTGAAGGTATTGGTGCGAGGACGAAGATGCGCAATCGTACGCAAGAATTCCATGGAATGACGCTTTTTCTGCAACGGATAATCCGACGTTGAGGCACCCTCCACCTCGATCGCAGTGGCATGCAACTCGCACGGTTGCTTTGCCTCGGGTGTTAACTGCAGCATACCGCGTACACAAAGGGCGGCGCCGACGTTCTGATGGCAGATCTCGTCAAAGTTATCGAGCTTCGATTCCTCAATGATGACCTGCAGATTGCGCTGGCAGCTGCCGTCGTTCAGTTCAATAAATGCCAGCGATTTGGATTGGCGCAGTGTGCGCACCCAACCGCAGACAGTGAGTTCCTGCTCACAAAGAGCAGCGGCATCCGCGTAAACAGCGGCGATTTCATTTCGTTTCATAACCTGATCCCTTCACCATAAAAGTTATAATCATAAAGGCTATTATACCAAATATTGCCGAGAAAACAAGAGCAAATCGAGAATTTCTATTCTGTCGGTCGATATAAAATCAAAAGTTCGTCGGTAGCGGTCCACACGTCGTACCCTTTTTGCAGGCAGGTATCGCGATACGTTTCGGAGAAGGTGGCATAATTCCCGCGCATATCCAGCACAACGTAATCGGTATCCGGCTCTTTGTGATAAAAATCTTCATATATCACGTCGCGTTGTGCCAGATGTGCTACCAGCATCGTGGAAGCGGTTACCGAAGCCTCTTTTGGTATCTCGTCCAAAACGGCTTCCATGGCGGTGAACGTATCGCCGTCGTTGATCCATCGCCCGACGTAGGTTTCGATCTTCGGCATCACGATCATAGCGTACAAAAAGCAGGAAGAAACCACGCTGAACAACAAGAGATTACGCTGCTTTTTGAGCGGTCGGTCTGCCATATTCTGCAGATATAAATACAAACAAAAAGCAAGAGAAGCAAAGCTGTATTGAAAGCCGATATCGTATTGATGCACGAAGCCGGACAACAGATTCAGCAAGAGCGGTGTCAATAGCAGATAACGGCTTAATTGCTTTGTCCGCCACAGCACAAGGCCGAACGGCAGCAACATCTGCAACAAATAGATCGGTTTTTCAGTGGCACTGTTCACAAACGATACCACCACTTCCAGAAAATAACCCGGGGCGCGCAACAAGGTTTGCCAAAAGCCGCCGACGGTTTTGGATTCATCAAACAACGCGCTGTAACGCCCGATCATGGTACCGGTGCCGTAGGTGTTAAGAAGAAAGACCGCCACTGCGAAATACAGCAGGGAACCGAGGATAAGCGGCAAGGCCGTGCGGTGATCCTTGCGGGAAAACAGCAGGTACACTCCGAAGATTACCGGAAAAGCGGCGGCATCTTCTTTTACCAATAAAATAAGAACCGCTACCACGAGGAACCAGCGTTTGTGACCGGTTTCGTAGCAGTAAAACAGCCAAAGCAACAGCGGAAGTAAAAAGCAGTTCTCATGCAGGTCGTACGAGCAGCCGGCACTTACCGCAGGATGCGCGATATAAAACAGCGCGAGTAGTACGGTATACTTATACGGCAAACGGAAATGTCGTGCCAACAAATACACGGGCAGAATACCGCTTGCCAGTATAAGCGCTTGAGCGATCTGCAACGTAATGGGCGAGGGAAACAGCATATAGAATGGTAACAAGAGGTAATAAATAGGGGAAATGTGAACGGCAAAATGCGAGAGCAGCATATTGCGTTCCGAGGTAACCAATGGTAAAAAGCGTTCCTTCATATTGTGGAACATGTGGCAAAACAACCCGAAATCAAAGTTCGGCGAAGCAAAGGTGAGGTATCGCATAACCGTGAAAAGACCGATTCCGACGGCTAACGCAATGCCGAAAATCAATACCCATATACGGCAGGCTTTGGCAGACAGATTGTGCCCGCCGAGAAGCGATACCGAGGGGCTTTTGAGCACCGGCAAAGTGACCAACACGACAGTTAACAGCACGATCAGCAGATATGCATACGGCGATTGGCCGTCATACCGATACACCAATACCAGTCCGTACAAAGCGGCACCGACGCACAGTACAAGGTCATCGAGCGCAGATATGTTGCTGTAGAACTTTAAAAGACCGAGTGCGAGGAAAAGCACCGCGAAAAACACAAGAAACAAAAAAGAGGGGATGCGAAACCAGATCTCACAGCATTTAAACAGCGTGCAAAGGCACAGCCAACTGCCGAGCAACCGCTTGATGCAGGGAACGGGTGTGAATAGTTCCTTAAGCACTGTGAGACCTCCTTTCTGTTGAATCAATACCCCTTTGCCGCGGCAAAGGGGCCTGGCATTAGGACGTTGTCGTTGTGGTTGTTTCGGTAGTGGTAGTGGTTGTCGTCGCATCGGATGCGTCGGTGGTTGTATCCGAATCCAAGGATTCCTCTATGATATTCGTCAGTGCTACCAGTTTCCAATCGTCCTCTATCTGCACAAACGTCACACGGCAACGGAACGGTGTGCCGACGATTTCGGTCTTACCCAAATAATACTTGGGCTGAAAACTCACTTCGCAAGTGAAATCGGAACTCGTAAATTGTGAATATGCGGAGAGTTTCACATCCGAAAACTCATGGGAAGTATGCTTCGTGAACCATTGATTGTCAAAGGCACGGATGGTTTGATAGAGATCGCTGTCTTTGTGAATCAACTCGAGCAATTCATTCTTTTCGGCATCACGGGCTACAAACTTTGCATACAAAAACGCAGCTTCTTGTGCAAACGCTTCGCGCTCGGTGCGGAGCACTTCCGTAACGGGATGATGCACCTCGTACACATAGTCACCGGTCTGTGCAACCTCGCAGACGTCACCGCTCAGGGTCAGTCCTTCAACGGTGGGAGGATTCAAGAGATTCTCCAAGGTATATTGGCAAACAGCGGGCAGATCGTCGGTTGCGCTCATACCGCTCCACACCGTTTCCTGCGCCGACTGGCTTGTTAAGTTGAGGAGCGAGGCGTCCACGCCGTTGACCGTGATACGCGTATTATCGGCGGCAATAATGGAAACAGGGGGCAGATATTGCACTTCCGTGATATAGTTCCACGCGGTCTCACCCCACTCGGGGTTTTTGATAAGCGTAAGATTGCTGACACGCTCATCGTCAACGTAAATGGTATAGTCTTTACGATCCTCCGTTGAGGTTACCTTCTCACGCACGGAAAGGGTCGAGAGATCCCCGTCATACAAGCGATCAAGATATTTCAAGAATTCTTCTTTGGTGTTCAAAACCGTTTCTTCAAAGTCTGACGCGGCATAGATAGCTTCGTAATCGCCATCCTTTATCCACTGCAGATAGTTTGCCAAAGCGGCGCTCGGGGTTTCCGCCTCGTAGGCTTGCAAGTGATTATAGAAGAACCACAAGGCGACGGTGATGCACACCATCAGCACGGCAAAATAAATGCTTAGTATTTTTCCAAACTTTCGTTTTTTCGGGGGTGGGGTGCTTTCAAATTCGGGATATACCGGTATTCCCATAACCGTGTCCTCTGCCTGAACGGCTGCGGATTGTTCTTGCAAAATCGTATTCTCAGTCATAGAGATTCCTCCTATCAAACCACAATGAGAGCGGTCGGCAGTTTGCGCAATCCGCCGAAGTTATAGCGATTGTTAATGATCTCACCCTTATACAGCATGGCGGTAGAGGTACCCCCGTCAAGGTTGGCGGCATTGATAGCGCCGTACTCCATCATAACTTCTATGCAGTCCTTATAAGTAGCACCGATGCTTTGCGGTTGCCGCCCGTCAATTACCAGGATCAGCACCGCACCGTCGGCGCGTTGTCCAACCACGGTGCGCGGGTTGATTCCACCGCTTATTCCTGTAATCTCCGCAGGAGTGCCGTTTATGATAAAGGCAGGACCGAAGCTGACCGCATCGCGCATGTTTTGCTGTAACGCTTTTGCAGCAGACATTTTACCCACGATCAAGCGATTGTTGTTATCAAAGCCGACGAGCGAGGTGACGTCTCCCTCGGCGCCGTATACCAACTTACCGTCGCGAATAACGATGCCGGTCGGCAGACCGCCGGTCCCCATACCGTTCTCATCCCAAAAACCGCCCCCGTTTACAGCGGCGATCGCTTCGTTTTCTTCAGCAAATTTGGATAAGCTTTTTCCGTTAACGGTTTCCCCGAAAGTTTCCAGTGAAGCAAACCTTACCCGTGACGGATCATGCACGATCATCATTTTGCCGGAGTAGGCAGGACCGCTGATATTAATCACTTCAATCGTTTGAGGATCAATATTATCTTCTTTTTCGGTAAATTCGGTTGTATTATCCGTGCTTTCGTCGGTCTCAATGACGGAGTTCCCCGACGTGATCTCCTCAATCTCCTCTGCAGAAAGGAAAATCGAGGGCACAAATTTTAACGCACTGGTTTCCAAAAGACTGTTGACAAACAAGTCGCGAGCCGTCGGAGACGGTCCTTTGAACAGTACCCAGCAGACGCCTACCACGGCGATCAAGAGCGCGAGCAGTGTCGTTCCGAGAACCGCAAAAAAACGGCCGATAAAACGTCCGAAAGCGGCGCCTTTTGAATTGCGTTGCATGATATACATCACCTATTCTTTTGAAATACTATACAAAGACCATAATACTATATGAATCGACGCGTTGTCAATCGTTTCGTACTTTACATAAAGGCTTCACGGTGATATACTGAAATGCATAACCACAACTGACGCACTCAAACCCGCCTCAAACGGCGAATTTTCGGCGCTTTGTGGTTTGTTATTATCGCAAGGCGTCAGCCTTGCTTCTTCTGCCGCACCCCAAATCATCCCAAAATAAATCGGGTTGGAGTGCGTCAGTTGTGGTTAAAGAAGGAGGCGAGGTTTATGCATCTTCCGCCGTATGTTTGCGAAACGCTGTTCACTTTGGAAAGCGCCGGTTTTGAGGCGTATGTTGTCGGCGGTTGTGTGCGTGACAGCTTTCTCGGTTTAGTACCACATGATTTTGATCTTTGTACGAATGCTTTACCGGAGCAGATTTCAGCGGTCTTTTCGGCCAAAACGGTGATCCCTACGGGTATTCAACACGGCACGGTAACGGTAATCGCGGAGGATCATCCGCTCGAGATCACGACGTACCGTACCGAAATCGGTTATCACGATCACCGCCATCCCGACACAGTGCAATTTGTCAGCACAATTGAACAAGATCTCGGCCGCCGCGATTTTACGGTCAATGCCATGGCGTACCATCCGACACGCGGAATCGTGGATCCGTTCGGCGGGACCGCCGATGTCGAGCGGCGATTGCTGCGTGCTGTCGGCGATCCGAAGAAGCGCTTTAAGGAAGATGCCTTGCGTATTTTACGTGCGTTTCGCTTTGCCTCGGTGTACGGTATGGAGGTTGAGGACAAGACCAAAGGCGCTTTGCTTGCTTGTGCGCCGCTCTTAACGGAGATCGCCGCCGAACGTGTTGGGGAGGAACTGGGGCGCATGCTCGCAGGCGAGCATATCGGCAAGGTGATTTACGATCTGTATCCCGCGTTATTTCCCGTTCTACCGGAACTGAAAGCTGCACAAGGTGTGGAGCAACGTAGCCGCTACCATCATTTGGATGTCCTCATGCATATATTGACGGCGGTAGCGTGTGCCGAATCGGATATCACCGTACGGTTAGCGGCTTTGCTGCACGACATCGGAAAACCGCACTGTTTTTCACTTGACGATCAGGGGAACGGCCATTTTTACGGTCATGCCGAGATCGGCGAGCGCATGGCGCGGGACATTCTGTGCCGTCTGCGTTTCGACAAAAAAACCGTAGAAGACGTTTGTTTGCTGATCCGTTACCACGATACGACGATCGAACGCACCGATAAAGCGGTACGGCGTTGGTTGAACCGACTGGGTGTACCGCTGCTCCGTCAGTTGTTGGCACTCAAACGGGCGGATACGATGGCGCACGCTG
>CAYVDQ010000080.1:0-6332 GCA_964450615.1 uncultured Eubacteriales bacterium
CACGGTCGGTGGGCAGCTCGTGCTCGCAGGTGTGCGCGCGAAACTGACGGCCGAATTTGGGGTGTTCCACCCATTCGCCCGTCAGTTTGAGTTGTTCACCCGCCTGCGTACTCGGCAGGACGCCCACCACCTTGTGGAATTCGTCCTCCGCCGCAAGCTCCAGTACCGTCCAGCCGTTTTCCCCGTTACGAAAAACCACCCGCTCAACGGCGCCGCATAATACCTGCTCCGTTTGCTCCATGTTTTACCCTCTTGCCGAACATATATTCTTTTTTCATTATAGCGTATTGTTCGGCGCTTGTAAAGCGGTTTCAACCATCTTTTACGGTGCAAACCCCAAGTCCCAACTCCTCGCATAAGCGTTGCAACTGTTCGTTCTCGTCGGGCAGTACAACCGTCGGGGTAAACCCACCCGCCGGACGCAGCCGCATCCACGCGGCGAAGCGGCGAATACGGTATTCGGCATCCTCCCCCGCCGCCGACAAGGTGAGCGGGGGAGCCTCACCCGCAAACACCAGCCGCCAGCACAGCCGCGCGATCAAGTCCGCCGCGCCGTACAGCGCGAGCAGCAGTCCGATCACCGCTCCGATACTTTCCCACATATCCGCCGCCCCCTTTGTGCCAGTGTATGACGGCGGACAAGCGAGGTGTTACAACAATTCCTGCAAGGGTGCAAAGCGATACCCCATGGATTCCCATTTGGTGAGCAGTTCGTCTAAAATCTGCGCGTTGGTCGCGGAGGTGCTGTGCAACAGCACGATCGCACCGGGATGCACCCGCACGGTCAGTTTTTCAAGCGCCTGCTCGCGGGTGGGTTGGCGGTCGACGTACCAGTCGACATACGCTAAACTCCAAAAAAAGGTGCGGTACCCCAGCTCGTTTGCCATTTTCAAGTTGGACTCGTTGAAATTCCCTTGCGGCGGGCGGTACAGCTTTTCCATATCACTGCCGATCAGCGTGCGGTACGCGTCCTCTAATTCGGTGAGTTCTTTCTCGAACGCGGCGCGGTCGGCGATCTTGGACATATCGGGATGTGTTGCCGTGTGATTGCCGACGGTATGCCCCTCCGCCACCATGCGTTTAACGAGTTCCGGCGCGGTGTCCAGATAATTTTTCACAAGAAAAAACGTTGCTTTCGCGTTATGCTTTGCGAGCGCGTCCAGGATCGGCGCGGTATTGCCGTTTTCAAAGCCTGCGTCAAAGGTCAGGTACAGCGTTTTGCCGTTCTCGGTGGAGGTCTCCCCCACGTAATACGCATCAAACTGCTTGAGGTACGCGGCATCGGCGTTTCCGACGGGCGGTTCCCCCTCCGTTTGAAAACTGAGTCCCCAGCTTGTCACCGATCCCGCGGCAGTTTGCCGTGCACCGGCATAGTGGGAAATCGAAAGCGGCGAGGCAATCAACAGCGCAAGACAACAAAGTGCTGTGAGCAGCCACCGTTTTTTTAAGATAATCATACTCTCACTCTCCTGCTATTACCGTATGTCCCGAGATGTGGGAATATGAGTCGCCTCTTCCTTGTTCGTTGACATTTCGAGGTGAAACTGCTACAATAACGAGGAAAGCAGAACGCACAAAGGAGGATTTGTTATGCGCAAATGGATCGCCATGGTAACCACGGTATTGATGATGTTCTCGCTTACCGCTTGCAACAACGGCGTGGAGCCGGAGTCCGGCCCTGCCAAACGCATGATCGCATACACCATCACGGAGGACAAAACGCTTGAAACGTGGGTGGATACCTCGTATTGGACGATGCCGTTCGCACGCGAAGATGACGGCCTTTTGACGCGCGACGGGTACGTGTTATTGGGCTATTCCTATGATAAAAACGGCGAGGGCGAATTGATCCGCCCCGGGCATAAATTCCGTTTGGCATCGGAGGAGGAGCGTCAAGATCTGTACTGCGTTTGGGCGGCTGAAACCAACCCTGCCGATTTCACTGTTGTTGAGAACGGGGCGCTTTCGGTGTACATTACGGCGTACACGGGAAGCGACGAGACGGTATATATTCCGCGTGCGATCAACGGCAAGAACGTGACGGGTATTGCCGCAGATGCGTTTTCGGGTAACCGGACACTCAAAGAGGTACATATCACCTCCTCCGTGCAGGCCGTCGAAGCGGGGGCGTTTGCGTCTTGCCCCAATCTCAAAACGGTAACGGTATACGATAATCTGGCGACCGTCAGTGACGCGTCGTTTGAGGGGTCACCGATTCAGACGGTGCGCCTGTGTGCGGGACAATCGCCCCGTTATATGACGAGTCTGGAAACGTTTGGCAAAAAATACGAGCGGTTACTGCTGACCGCCGACGAAAAACGGATCGTGGTGCTGGCGGGTTCCAACGTGCAATACGGCCTTGATTCCGATTACATGCAAACGCTGTTTAAGAAGGACTATGCCGTTGTCAATTTCGGAACAAACGGCAATATGAACGTGGCGCTGTTCTTAGACGCCATCTCGCCGCTCTTAACCAAAAAGGACGTCGTGGTGTTCGCGCCCGAACAATACGGTCGGTATGCGTATCACGTCAACGGCAATCCTGAAATGGCTTCGGCAACATTCCAGGGACTTGCTACCTGCTATAACTTGTTTGAGAACGTTGACGTATCGAACTACACAAATGTGTTTACCGCGCTCGGACAGTATTGTACCGTAGCGGCAAACTTGGCCGCACAGTCATGGCAGGAGCCGAACAAGTTCCTGGACGAGTACGGCGATCTGCAAACGCTCACGAGCGAAATGAATTCTCCCGACTACCGCAAAGGGGCGAACGGATATTTCCGCTTTGACAGCACGGTGATCCCCGAGGAATACATCCCCCATCTGAACCGTGTGATCGACACAGCCAAGGCGTCGGGCGCGACGGTGGTGTTCAGTTATCCGTCGGTCAACAAAAACAACATCGAAGAAACCAGTCTGAACGATCAGGCGTATGATGCCTACAACGACTGGATCGCCGAAACGGTGCATTGCGAACTGATCTCCGACGTGCGGAATTATATCTATAACGGTGAGTATTTCTACAACACCGACTATCATCTCAACACGGTGGGCAGAGAGATACACACCAAACGACTTGCAGACGATATCATTGCTGCGAAAATCGGCGTGAAATAAGGTGTTTGTATGATTTACGTTGAACGGCCCGTGTTTGCGTTGTTTCCGCTGGTTCTGCTGTTGTGGCAGGCGGTTTTGTACGTACTGCGCAAACACGTACGACACTCGGCACTTGTTGACACGTTGCTGACGGGTGTCGGCGCGGTGGGACACGCTGTCGCGATTGCGGTGATCCTGCTTTCCGGCGGGGCGCTCACCGACGTGTTGCTGCTCGTGCTCGGCAGCGGAGCGCTGACATTGGCGTTATCCCCCAAGCCGCCGGCGGCGGATAAGACGAAGGAGGAAAAACGGTGAATTTTAATTCCGCTGAGTTTTTGCTGTTTTATCCCATCGTCGCCGTTTTGAACTTCGTCGTTCCGCACAAATTTCGGGTTGTCCCGCTGTTGCTCGCCAGTTACTACTTTTATTTGACGTGGAACGCGAAGCTGTTTTTTCTCATTTTGTTTACGACGGCGGTCTCCTACGCGTCGGGAGTGCTCATTGAGAAACAACCGAAACATAAGAAGGCGTGGATGGTCGCCTCGGTGGCGGCATCGTTGGCAGTGCTGTTCTTTTTTAAGTATTACAACTTTGTGGCAGGCAGCATCGGGGGACTCTTCGGCGCGGATTGGACGTTGCAGCTGATCTTGCCCGTCGGCATTTCATTTTACACGTTCCAGACGTTGTCGTACAGCATTGACGTGTATCGCGGCAACATCAAAGCCGAGCGTAATTTTTTGTATTATGCGTTGTTCGTGTCGTTTTTTCCGCAACTGGTGGCGGGACCGATCGAACGACCCGATAATTTGTTGCCGCAACTTCACGCGGAACACACGTTTAACACCGACGATCTGTACGTCGGTGCCAAGCGGATGTTGGCAGGATTTTTTAAAAAGATCGTAGTGGCGGATACGGTGGCGGTGTACGTCGACACCGTGTACAATCGGCCCGGGGAAACGGGCGGACTGGCGATCATGGCGGCGACCGTGTTGTTTGCCGTGCAGATCTATTGCGATTTTTCGGGGTATACGGACATTGCCATCGGGTGCGCCCGCATTATGGGGTACCGCTTGATGCAGAATTTTGACCGTCCCTATTCCGCAGAGAGTATCCGCGAGTTTTGGTCACGCTGGCATATCAGTTTGTCCGGTTGGTTTAAGGATTATTTGTACATCCCGCTTGGCGGCAACCGCAAAGGGGTTGCACGCGCGCTGCTTAATTTGTTGATCGTCTTTTTGGTCAGCGGGTTGTGGCACGGTGCGGAATGGACGTTTGTGCTGTGGGGATTGCTGCACGGAATCTACCGCGCGGTGGGGGATCTGACGTACAAAAAACGAAACGCGTTGTACGCGGCGGCAGGTCTTGATACCGACTCGAAGCCCGTGCGGCTGTTCCGCACGGCGATAACGTTCGTGCTCGTATGTTTTGCGTGGATCTTTTTCCGTGCCAACAACACATCAGAACTCGTACAGATACTGGAAGCCTTGTTTACCACGTTCGGTGCGGCCTCTTTCCTGTCGGACCTCGGTCTAACCTTTAGCGGGGCTTTGACGATCGTGCTGGCGATCGCGATGATGGTGATGCTCGACCGTCGGTTGACGCTGGAACAGTACGAGTCGGCGAGCGGTGCGAAATTGTTCGGCGGCACGTCGCTGTATCTGGTGTGGGCAGTGTTGTTTGCGTGGCTGATCCTGCTCGTGAGCGACGGATCCGGTGCGTTTATCTATTTCCAATTCTGAGAAAGCGGGGGCAGTTATGAAGAAGAACATATTTCTCTGCATCCTCGCTGTGATCGTATTGGTATCGCCGTTGGCGGCAGTGGCGGGTACGGCACTGGCGACGCCTTGCCAGTACGACGCGACGTTTTTGGCGGAATTGGAAAATAAACACGAGCGTCTGAAAACGGCGGAAGGTGAAAAGATCGTGCTGATCGGCGGGTCGAATTTAGCGTTCGGCATTGATTCGGCACGGCTGGAGCAGTACGTCGGGATGCCGGTCGTGAATTACGGATTGTATGCGACCATCGGCACCAAGGCGATGCTGGATCTGTCGCGTTCACACATCGGCAAAGGAGATATCGTGGTCATCTGCCCGGAAACGAATACGCAGACGTATTCGCTGTATTACAACGCGCACAGCATGTGGCAAGCGCTGGACTGCGATCTGTCGATGCTCCCGGACGTCGGGGTATCGAACTTTGGCAAATTATTGGCGGCGCTCCCCGAATTCGCCGCCGAAAAATGGCGGTTTATCCGTACGAATACCAAACCGTCGCCATCGGGTATCTATTCAAAAGCCTCGTTTAACGAATACGGGGATATCGCAGTGGAACGACCGTACAACGAAATGCCGACCAAATACGATCCGTCGATGCCGGTGTCGCTGACACCCGACTTGTTGGACGAGGAATTTGTCCGGTATCTCAATGCGTATGCCGACGACTGCACGCGGCGGGGCGCGACGGTGTATTTCGGGTTTTCGCCCATCAATGCGGATGCCGTGATGTCTACCGACGGGGACAAAGCGGCGTTTTGTGCGGCGTTGTCCGAGCAACTGACGTTTCCGCTGCTCAGTAATATTGACGAGTATATTCTGGATGCCGATTACTTTTACGATACCAATTTTCATTTGAACTCGGTGGGAGCGTTACAGCGCACCTCGTTGTTGGCGGACGATCTGCTCCGTGTGCTCGGTAAATGCGCGCAAACGCCCAAATACGAGCCGCCCGAGCATCCCGACGAGGAGGCTTCGCCGCCGATCGAGACAGACGACAATGCGCAGTATTTCGTGTTTGAAGAGATAGACGGCGGGCTGTCGATCGTTGGGTTGTCCGATACGGGAAAAACGCAAAAAACGCTGACGATCCCGCGTGGTGCAAACGGCAAAGCGGTGGTGCTCATCGGGGACAACGCGTTTGCAGGTTCCGACGTGCTGGAACGCGTGGTGATCGGTGAGCAAGCGGCGGTCACGGCATTCACTGCCGAGTCGCTGAGCAACTGTCCTGCGCTACGAGCCATTGAGATCCACGTGCCGCCGTACGAGTTGCCCATGGATGCCGAGGCAGTCAAAAAAATGCCGCAAGGGTGCTTCGTGTACGTGCCCGAAGAAGCGTACAGTGAGTTCGCGACGGATTATTTCTGGAGCGGTATGATGCAATACGTGAAGATACTCGGTAAATAAAATCATAACCACCAGTAAACTGGTGGTATGCACAGCCCCTAGAAGGGGCAACT
>CAYVDQ010000081.1:0-6221 GCA_964450615.1 uncultured Eubacteriales bacterium
ATCCCGAAAACGGTGTCAGCCCGATGCAGAAGCTCCAGATGACCACGCAGGAGGGTAACAACGTCGGCGTGTGCGCCATCCGCGGTAATTTTGACGATGCACAGACGGGTGTCAAGACCATCTTTACCGATCCGGCTGTCAAAGAAAAACTGGCAAAAGCGGGTAAGCAATTTTCCTCTGCAAACTCCATCAACTGGGGTCGCTTGCTCCCGCAGATCGTGTATTATATCTCCGCATATTGCGATATGCTGAAAAACGGTAGCATCAAGCTCGGCGATCCGATCAACGTGGTGGTGCCGACCGGCAACTTCGGCAACATTTTGGCGGCGTATTACGCACGCGAAATGGGCTTGCCGATTGCGCGTTTGATCTGCGCCTCAAACTGCAATAACGTGTTAACAGAGTTCTTGCACACCGGTACTTACGATCGCAACCGCGATTTCCATACCACGGTGTCGCCCTCGATGGATATTTTGATTTCCTCGAACCTGGAGCGTTTGCTGTATCACTTGTGCGGCGAAAACGATGCACAGATTGCCGATTGGATGAAGCAACTCAAAGAAAACGGTAAGTATACGGTTTCCGACGAGGTGTTAACCAAGATCAAGGATCTCTTTGCCGCCGATTGGTGCGACGATGAGCAGACCTTGCAGGAAATACACGATATTTACGAGCGTGAGCACTATCTTTGCGATACCCACACGGCAGTCGCCATGCGGGTGTATCGTGAATACCGTGACCGTACCAAGGATGAGACACCCACGGTAGTGGCTTCTACGGCGAATCCGTATAAGTTCTCCGCGAGCGTGTTAAGTGCCTTGAAACCCGCGATCGACGGGAAGGACGAGTTTGCCGTTGTGGATGAGTTACACACGCTTACCGGTTGCCCGATTCCGGCACCGCTCGCGGAACTTAAAGGCAAGCAGCCGCGCTTTTTGGGTGTATGCGACCGTGATACGATGGAGCAGGCTGTATTCGAACTGTTGGGATGAGGTGAGGCTGTGTCCTTATATGTCATATCCGACCCGCATTTATCGTTGACCACCGATAAGTCAATGACGGTGTTTTCCGGTTGGGACGACTACGTCATGCGGCTGGAAAAGCAGTGGCGGCAGCTTGTTACCCCTGAAGACACGGTCGTGCTCGCGGGTGACATCTCTTGGGCGATGACACTGGATGATGCTTTGGAGGATTTTCGGTTTTTGCACGCGCTCCCAGGTCGTAAATTGCTGTTTAAGGGGAATCACGATTACTGGTGGTGTACGCGCCGCAAAATGGATGCGTTCTTTGAAGAGAACGGTCTTACGTCACTTGCCGTTGTTCATAATGATGCGGTGACCGTCGACGGGCGTTTCGCCGTTTGCGGATCGCGCGGCTGGTTTTACGACGACGCAGAGGATAACGTCAAAATTCTGCGCCGCGAGGCAGAACGCTTGCGTACCTCTATTCGGGCGGCAAAGCATACCGAACTGGAGCCGGTGGTGTTCTTGCATTACCCGCCGCTGTTTGACGGCCGCGTCTGTGAGGAATTAACCGACGTACTCAAAGCAGAAGGTATCCGACGGTGCTATTACGGTCACGTTCACGGTGCGGGGATCCGCCAGGCGTTTGAAGGAGAGTGGGAGGGGATCACCTTCCGATTAACTTCTTGTGACGCTTTGCGCTTTTGTCCGTTGCTGATTCCTTGAAAAATCGCAAAAAAAGCAAAATTTCAGTAGATTTCTACTGAAATGTATGCTATAATAAATTGATTTATGGATTTTTAAATCTTAGGAGGCAAATAACCATGGCATTGAAACAGGCAAACAAAGTGGAGACCAACCGCGTAGAGTTGGAAATCGAAGTCGGTGCAGAGGCGTTTGAACAGGCGGTCAGCGTTGCATACCGCAAGAACATCGCTAAGATGAACATTCCCGGATTCCGTAAGGGCAAGGCCCCCCGCGCGTATGTCGAGAAGATCTACGGCGAAGGCGTCTTCTATGAGGATGCAGTCAACGCTCTCTACCCGTCCGCTTTGGACGAGGCGATCGTCGAATCCGGCTATGAATATGTCGAGGATAAGGTCGACTTGGACGTGGTATCTGTCGGCAAAGAGGGCTTGTGCTTCAAAGCGGTTATCACCGTGAAGCCCGAGGTCGAAGTGACCGAGTACAAAGGCTTAAAGGCTGCCAAGAAGTCCGTCGCTGTGAAAGAGACCGAAATCAAAGAGGCGCTGGAGCAACTTCAGGATCGTAACTCCCGTTTGGTTACGGTGGAAGATCGCGCGGCGCAGAACGGCGATACCGTTGTGTTTGATTTCGACGGCTATGTCGATGGCGTAGCGTTCGAAGGCGGCAAGGCGGAGAACCATTCTTTGGTGCTGGGCTCCGGTCAGTTCATTCCCGGTTTTGAAGATCAGATCGTCGGCAAAAAGACCGGTGAGGAATTTGACGTTGACGTGACCTTCCCGGAGGAGTATCACGCAACCGAGCTCGCAGGCAAACCGGCAGTGTTCAAGTGCAAGCTGCACGAGATCAAGGTGAAAGAGCTGCCCGAGTTGAACGATGATTTCGCGAAAGATTGCAGCGAATTCGACACCTTGGAAGAGCTCAAAGCCGATACCAAGGACAAGATCAAAAAGCAGAAGGAGCATGCCGCAAACGAGGCGTTCGAGACCGAACTGATGGAACAGCTGATCGCGAACCTCAAGGGCGAAATTCCGGAAGCGATGTATGAGAATCGCGTGAACGAAAGTGTCCGTGATTTTGATTACCGTCTGCAGGCGCAGGGGCTCAACCTGAACACCTACCTGCAGTACACCGGCATGGACATGGACGCTTTCCGCAAAGGCTTCCGTGAGCAGGCTGAGAAATCGGTGAAGCTGCGCTTGGCGTTGGAGAAAATCGCACAGCTTGAAAACATCGTACCGACCGCGGAAGAAATCGATGCGGAATTTGCGAAGTTTGCTGAGCAGTATAAGATGGAAGTCGAGCAGATCAAGTCCATGATCCCCGAGGGTGAATTGACGAAGGATCTGGCTGTCGGCAAGGCGATGGATGTTGTCAAGGCCGCCGCTGTGAAACCGACCAAGACGGCGAAAGCCAAAAAAGAGGATTAAGATAATCCCAAACGGTCTATATTAGGGAAGACCGATTTGTTGAGAAAGGATGAGGGACATGAGCAGTTTGGTACCTTACGTGGTAGAACAGACCAGCCGCGGCGAACGCAGCTATGATATTTTTTCCCGTCTGTTAAATGACCGCATCATTATGCTGTCGGATGAAGTGAACGACACTACGGCATCGTTGGTAGTCGCACAGCTGTTGTATTTGGAAGGACAGGATCCGGATAAGGATATCCATCTGTATATCAACAGCCCCGGCGGTTCGATTTCCGCCGGTATGGCAATCTACGATACGATGCAGTTTATCAAGTGCGACGTGTCCACCATCTGCATCGGCATGGCTGCCAGTATGGGTTCGTTCCTGCTGGCTGCCGGTACAAAGGGTAAGCGCTTGGCGCTTCCGAACAGCGAGATCATGATTCACCAGCCGCTCGGCGGTGCCAAAGGGCAAGCGAGTGACATCAAGATTCAGGCGGAGCACATTCTGTTTATCCGCAACCGTATGAACACCTTGCTGTCCGAAATGACCGGTCAACCGCTCGACGTGATCGAAAAGGATACCGACCGCGATAATTGGATGACTGCTGAGGATGCCGTGAAATACGGTCTGATCGATAAAGTGATCGAAAAGAGGATTTAACCCATGCCGAAAAATGAGGATAACCGTACTGTCTGCTGCTCTTTTTGCGGAAAAGCACAAGACGAGGTCTACCGTCTGATTGCCGGTCCCGGTGTGTATATCTGCAACGAGTGTGTGGAATTGTGCAGCGATATTTTGGAGGATGGCTCCCATTTCTCCCAAAAGCGCGCGCAGGATGCGGAAGGTTCCTTTGTGTTACCGACACCTAAGGAAATCAAGAAGGCGCTGGATGAGTACGTCATCGGTCAGGATGCCGCAAAGGTAGCCTTATCGGTTGCCGTGTACAACCACTACAAGCGCATCTACTGCGGCAACGATCTGGATGTCGAGATCGGCAAAAGTAACGTGTTGTTGCTCGGACCGACCGGTGTCGGCAAAACGGCATTGGCGCAAACGCTTGCCAAAACGTTGAACGTGCCGTTTGCCATTGCAGACGCGACGACATTGACCGAGGCCGGTTACGTCGGCGAAGACGTGGAGAACATCCTGCTTCGTTTGATTCAAGCCGCAGAGGGAAACGTGGAACGCGCCGAACGCGGTATCATCTATGTGGATGAGATCGACAAGATCGCACGCCGCAGTGAGAATCCCTCCATTACCCGTGATGTCAGCGGCGAGGGTGTTCAGCAGGCGCTTCTTAAGATTCTGGAAGGAACCGTTTCCAACGTTCCTCCGAACGGCGGCCGTAAACACCCGCAGCAGGAGTTTATTCAGATCGATACCAGTAACATTCTCTTTATCCTCGGCGGAGCGTTTGACGGTATTGAAAAGACTGTTGAGAAACGCATTTCATCCGGTGCGATGGGCTTCGGTAACGAAGTGAAATCCAAAAAGGATATGGAACAAGGGGAGATGTACCGGCAGGTTGTACCGCAGGATTTGGTCAAGTTTGGCTTAATTCCGGAACTTGTGGGTCGTATGCCGGTTATTACGGCACTGCAGCCTTTAGACGTTGACGCACTCGTTAAGATTTTGAGCAAACCGAAGAACGCGCTTTTGAAGCAGTATGCCGGCTTGTTTAAGTTGGACGATGTTGAGCTGGAGTTTGCGCCGGATGCGCTAAAAGCGGTGGCGGAAAAGACGTTGCAGCGCAACACGGGTGCCAGGGGCCTGCGGTCGGTTATGGAGGAAGTCTTAACCAACCTCATGTTTGAGGTGCCGTCCGATCCAACGGTGGAGAAAGTCATTATTACCCGTGCTTGCATTGAGGATAACGCTTCTCCTGAGTTTATCAAGAATCCCGATAAAAAGCCGACTCGTATCAAGACCCCCGGCAAAAAAACGGTACGGCGCAAGGTGACGGCATAAGGTAGAGCGAAATATTCGTTTTGAATCGTTGGCAGTCGGTTTTGCGACCGACTGCTGACTTTTCCATATATACCCTGTTTCCCGACAACGCACCGTCTGCGTTGTCCGTTTTAGGAGTGAAAACAATGATGGCATTGCAAAAGCGGATTTCCCGCGTATCCACATTGCCGCTGCTTGCATTGCGTGGCTTAGTGGTTTTTCCAAATACTACCGTTCAGTTTGAGGTGGGACGTGAAAAATCCGTTCAAGCCTTGCAGGAAGCTGTGAATACCGACCAATGTATTTTTTTGGTTACCCAACAAAATACGGCGGATGAGGACCCGACACCCGAAGCGTTGTGCAAGACCGGTGTGGTCGTTCGGCTGCAGCAGGTATTGCGCATGCCGTCGGACACGGTGCGTGTAAAGGTGGAAGCCTTGTACCGCGCACGCGTGCGCAGCTTTACACAGACAGAGCCGTTTATGGTCGCAGAAGTCCGAGAATGTCTCACGCGTCCCATGGCGGATAAAGACGGAGAAACTGCCTTTTTCCGCAAATGCCGTGACTATTTTCATCAGTACATAGAACTGAGTCCCGAAGTTTCCGACAACGCTGTCAGTGAGCTGATGATGGTGCGCGATAACGGCATTTTTGCCGACCGTATAGCGGATATTTTGCCTGCTTGTGCAGAAAATAAGCAAAAAATATTGGATGCATTATCGCTTGAAAAGCGCTTTGAAGAACTACTCCGCATCCTTGCCGACGAGGTGCGGATCGCTGAATTGGAGCGCGGTATTGAACGCCAGGTGCAGTCCGCAATCGATAAGAATCAACGCGATTATTATTTGCATGAGCAGATGCGTGTCATCGCCTCTGAGCTTGGAGAAGAGGACGATCCTGCCGGTGAAGCGGACGAGCTGCGTGAAAAAATCAAAGCGCTTGCCCTGTCTCCCGAGATCGAAGAAAAACTGCTCAAGGAATGTAACAAACTGGCAAAAATGCCGTTTGGCTCGCACGAAGCGACGGTGGTTCGTAACTATCTGGATACCTGTTTGGGTCTTCCGTGGCATACACACTCGGAAGAAATTCTGGATGTTTCCCGTGCACGCCAGATCCTTGACCGCGATCATTACGGTTTGGAAAAGGTCAAAGAGCGCATTTTAGAGGTGTTGGCTGTCCGTAGCTTGACCG
>CAYVDQ010000082.1:0-6149 GCA_964450615.1 uncultured Eubacteriales bacterium
TGCCTATAAACTGCCCCCGAAACTGGATTTTGATCGCATTCAAAAGATCGCAAACACGGTTTCTACACCCTTGGTGCTGCACGGCGGTTCCGGCTTGACGGATGAGGATTTCCGCAAGTGTATCGAAATGGGTATTTCTAAGGTGAATATCTTCACCGATATTAACATTGCCGCCGTTGCCGCTGCGTTGGCACACTTCACCGATATGGGTAAGGGCATTATTGATCTGTTGCCCTCCATTCGTGATGCCATCAAAGTCTCCGTTTCGGAGAAAATGCAGTTGTTTGGCTGTTGCGGTAAGGCCGGCAGTGTTGCCGGTGTGCCGGACGAGGCCATGATTCGCCGCATTGTTGAAGAAGTGCTGCGCAGCCGTCGCGGTTAAAACGCAAACAAGGGAACGCCGTTCCGGTTATCGCCGGAACGGCGTTCCTTTAACATGCGGAGGTATACGGAGCTAACGTGATGCGCACAAAATAGCCTTGTTCGTGCTGACAAACGGGACACATTTGCGGTGCGGATTTGCCGGTGTGAACGTGACCGCAGTTTAAACATAGCCAATCGCATTCCATATCGGATACGAACAGTTGATTCTGTTCCATCCAATCGGCAAATTTCTTGAACCGCTCACTGTGGCTTTTTTCGATTTGCGCAATATTGCGAAATGAAGCGGCAACGGCGGGGAAGCCTTCTTTTTCAGCAATCTCGGCAAAGGTTTTATATACCGGATCAAATTCTTCCATTTCGTTGTGCTGTGCGTTTTTGAGTAGTTGCAGCACGGATTCGGTGGTTTCCACCGGATAGGTGCCGTCAACCGCAACGGTTTCGCCGTCCAATTCTTTGAGATGGGTCATGAAAATGGTGGCGTGTTCTTTTTCTTGGTCTGCGGTAAAGCGAAAGATGCACTCAATCACGTGCAGTTTTTGTTTCATCGCTTTTTCTGCCGCAAAGGTATAACGGTTGCGCGCTTGACTTTCACCCGCAAAGGCGCGCATTAAATTGGCTTTTGTTTCACTGCTTTTAAACTCGACCGACATGGCAATATCCTCCCAAACGTATTCTGTGAATATTGTTGCCGCGATTTTCCAAAATATTCATTCCAAAATATTCATACCACCCATAATACTTGACGAGAAAGATAAATTGTGTTACCATGTGGTAGATTTTGTATTTAAGGAGTTGGTTTTCAGTGGATCCGCTTCCTCGAAGTAGGCAGCACAATCGGGCGTACATGCCTTCCAAACGGTGTTTTATAGGTGGGAGGGGTTTGTATGTCAATCTTTAAGCAATTATTACTGCAATTTGTCCTTATCTTGCTCAATGCGTTTTTTGCCGCAACCGAAATCGCCGTTATTTCACTTAATGAGAAAAAGGTGAAAGCACGCGCGGAAGACGGTGATAAAAAGTCGGTTAAAATGCTCCGGATGATCGAGAATCCGACACGGTTCTTATCGACCATTCAGATTGGTATCACACTTGCCGGTTTCTTGGGATCAGCGTTTGCGGCGGATAACTTTTCCGAGCGTTTGAGCAACTTCCTTGTTGCAGTGTTCCACCTCACAACAGTGCAAAAAGGTGTTATTGATACCGTATCGGTTATCGTTATCACCATTATTTTATCGTTCTTTACCTTGGTGCTCGGTGAATTGGTGCCCAAGCGTGTGGCAATGCGTCACAAGGAGAAGCTTGCCGAGGCGGTATGCGGTATTATTTCCGCACTGGCGGTTATTTTAAAACCGATTATTTGGTTGCTCACCGTTTCTACAAACGGCGTGGTTCGCTTGTTCGGCATTGATCCTCATGCGAAAGAGGATCCGGTATCGGAAGAAGATATCGTGCTGATGTTGGATGCCGGCGCGGATGAAGGATCACTGGATGAGAACGACATTGAATACATTAAAAACGTGTTTAAACTCGACGGCATGATCGCCGAAGACGTTATGACTCCCCGTAAGGCCGTTGTCTTTATCTCTGCCGATGCCACCGATGATGAGATCCTGCAAGTGATTGAAGAAGAGGGGTATTCGCGTATCCCCGTATATTCCGAAAAACCGGATAATATCGTTGGTATTCTGTACAGCCGTGACTATTTATTGCGGCGCAGCCGTCCCGGCTTTACGTTAGAGCAGGCCATGTTTGAGCCGACCTTTGTGCCGGAAACGGCGCATTTGGACGTGCTCTTCAAGGATATGCAAAAGGCTCACAATCATATTGTTATCTTAGTCAATGAATACGGTGAGACCTCGGGCATCGTGACGATGGAGGACATTCTCGAAGAGATCGTCGGCGAGATCTGGGATGAAAGTGACGAGGCAGTGGAAGAGTTCCAACAGCTTGACGAGAATACCTATCGCGTGTTGTGTTCCACGGCTGTGGAAGATTTCTTTGCGTTCTTCTCCGTTGAACCGCAAGAGGAAACGGAAGCCACCACCGTTAACGGTTGGTTAACCGAAACGGTGGGCAGTATCCCCGAAAAAGGGTATACCTTTGATTTCGAACATCTTACCGTGACCGTTGACAATGCGGATGATTTTATGACGCATGAGATCGTGGTCAAGGTCAGTGAAAAAACACTCGACGAAAACAACTAAAAAAGAGCTGATATGGAATTCCATATCAGCTCTTTTACTTTGCATTACAGTGCTGCCATTGGTCCGAAAACGGCGATCATGATGGCATACATGATTGGGATAGATACCACACAAAGTGTGTGGGAGATGAGGGCCATACTGGCGCCTGTTTTTGGATTGCCGCCGTATGCTTCGGGGAACACGACGGTGTTAAGTCCCAGCGGTGCCGCACACGCGAAGAACGTAAGGAAGAGCGGTACGTTGCTGATTTGAAGATCCAAAAGGGAGTTAAGCAATTCCTTGATGCCGAATAAGGCGGCAACCAATACCGCCGGCAAAACGATAAGGCGCAGTGCTGTGGCAACATACACTTTTTTGTTGTGCAGCATTTGACGTATATCGTAACTGGCGATGGTGAAACCGGCAAGTAACATAGCAACAGGACCCATGCAGGACTTCAAGGTGCTCGTGGCGGATAGCACAAACGAAGGCAAATGAGCACCTAATCCCGTCATTCCCATCACGATACCGATGAGCATGGCGACCGTCGGGGCGTTGAGCACCTTCTTTAGGACACCGCCTTTATATTCGCCTGCGGGAACCAGAACGCTGATACCCCAGATATAGATCATCAAGCTGAAGGGGAGATAGAACAGTTTGTAATACGAGAGAACTTCGTCACCGAACAACGCCAGCACAACGGGATCACCGATGTAACCGCCGTTGGCAAAGGCGAGGGCATACATATAAATGCCGCGCTCGGGAGATTTTTCGCGTATAAACACTTTTCCCAAGGGAATGGCGATCGCCATGCTTAAAGCAACACAGCAGATACCAAAGAAAATGTTGGTTGCGTGGGCACTGATGGTGTCGATCGTGCAGTATGTAGCCATGGTGCTGAAACTAAGTGCGGGGCAAAACACCCATGTTTCCAGCTTTGCCATAACCTTGCCTGCGTTATCGGGCAAGATCTTGCACCTGTTGAGGATAAATCCCACGGCAATGCAGATGAAAAGCATCAGCATCGGATCCAGTGTTGCCAAAAAAGTTGTTAACATAAAAGAAGCCTCCGAGCTACTAAACAAACGTGCGATATGTTACTGTTATACTTTTGTAAAGCGATATTCGGTGACACTGTGGTAGGTCTCGCCGGCTTTCAAGACGGTGGAGGGGTAGTCGGGGTTGTGCGGGCTGTCAGGGAAATGCTGCGTTTCCAGGCAGAAGCCCTGATACTGCGACATCGGACCGCCTTTACCGAAATCGACTTTCAGCATATTACCGGTATACAACTGCACGCCCGGTTGGTCTGTGTAGCAATCCATACGAATGCCGGTTTTATTTGAAATCGCGGTCGCGCAATGCTTCCATGCATTCGTTTCGCCGTTGAGGACGAAGTTGTGGTCGTAACCGTTTCCAAGCTTGATCTGCTCATGATCGGCAGTGATGTCGCGTCCGATCGGTTTTAGATCTCTGAAATCGAAGGGCGTTCCTTCAACGGACATTTTCTCGCCGAGCGGAATGAGATGTTCATTCACCGGCAGGATCGCGTCAGAGGAAATTTGCAACAGCGTATCCAGTATGTTGCCGCCGTCGTATCCGTTCAAATTGAAGTAGGCGTGTTGAGTAAGGCTGAGGATCGTATCCTTATCTGTGGTTGCCGTATACTCGAACGACAAGGTGTTATCGGGTGTCACGGCAATGCGCACGTCCACACAGACGTTGCCGGGGTATCCCACCTCGCCGTCAGGGGAGAGCTGCCGTAAAGTGATTGCACTTTCCTCAACGGAAGCGACAGTCCAATTTTTCACCTGGAATCCGCCTTTTCCGCCGTGCAGATGGCAAAACTCATTTTCGTTACAACCGACGTCGTAGGTGATACCGTTCAGTTCAAAGGTGCCGCCGGCAATGCGGTTGGCATATCTGCCTACCGTGACGCCGATACAACCGACTTCGTGCAGATATTCTTCCAAACTTGCATAACCCAACACGACATCCTTGCCGTCAAATACCAAGTTCGTTAAGGTGCCGCCGTAGGTGATAAAGGTAACGGACAAGCCGCCCTCGCCGGTGACGGTTAATTGTTCCACTGCCTCGCCATTCGGCAGGGTTCCGTACGGTTTGCGTGTTACTGACATACACAATCCCTCCATTTTCACCTTAGTATAGCGCAATGTGATTTCTTTGTCAATTAAAACCATTGACAAAAAAGCGAGGAATCCGTATAATCGAACTATAAAAAGAACACTTGTTCTTGTTGAGGTGCCCGATTATGGAACGAACCATTTTACATTGTGATTGCAACTCCTTTTTTGCTTCGGTGGAGTGTGTCTATCGGCCGGAATTATGGCGGGTTCCGATGGCCGTTTGCGGTGATCCCGATAATCGTCACGGAATTGTACTTGCCAAAAATGAAGCCGCTAAGAAGTATGGGATCGTCACGGCGGAAACGGTATGGCAGGCGAAGAAAAAATGCCCTGAGCTTGTTATCGTGCCGCCGCATTACGATCGGTACGAAGAATTTTATCAGCGTATCAATGCGATATATTGCGAATACACCGATCGTGTCGAGCCGTTCAGTATTGACGAATCCTGGCTGGACGTCACCGGTAGTTGCTTGCTGTTCGGGGATGGCAAAACGATTGCCGACACTTTGCGCCGCCGTGTTAAGGAAGAACTTGGGTTGACCATTTCCGTGGGGGTTTCTTTTAATAAAACCCTTGCGAAGATGGGGAGTGACTATCGCAAACCGGATGCCACCACTGTTTTTTTAAAAGAAAACTATCAGTCGATTTTATACCCTATGCCGGTATCCAACTTGATTTTTGCCGGTCGCAGCGCTACTGAAACACTGGCGCGTATGGGAATCAAAACGATCGGCGATTTGGCATCCTCCGACCGTGCGTGCGTTGTATCGGCGCTGGGTAAGCTTGGCGGTCAGCTGCACGATTATGCGTGCGGGATTGATCCCACACCGGTGAGGCTCTTTACGGATAAGCGTGAAATAAAATCTTGCGGAAACGGCACAACCTTTCCGCAAGATTTGGAAACGGCGGATCAGGTGCATAACGGCTTGTTGTATTTGGTTGAGCCTGTGGCGGCACGGTTGCGCTCACACGGATTACGGTGCAAAACCGTGCACGTTACGGTTAAACTGCCCTCGCTTAAAACAATTTCGCATCAACGGACGTTGTCACATCCCACCTCGGTTACCTCAGAGCTGTATGAGGGGGCGCTTTTAGCGTTGCATGAATGTTGGAAAGAGGGAATGCCTGTCCGTAGCCTAACGGTAACCGCCACCAAGCTGTGCGAGGGGGAAGAGCCGCAGCAACTGGATCTGTTTGAAAGCCATGATGAAAGGCACGAACGTCTCGCGACACTGGACACCGCGGTTGATGCACTGCGTGACCGTTTTGGGCAAGGGGCGGTTAAACGTTTGGCGATCCTGCATCAAGAAAACAGCCACCCGCACGAAAAATAATGGTAAAAAAGAAGTGCGGAGATTTTGTAAAAAACTTGTTGACAAACGGAAAAGTAGCCGTTATAATAGACAAAGTCGCCGCGCGCGACAGTATGGCCCGGTAG
>CAYVDQ010000083.1:0-6045 GCA_964450615.1 uncultured Eubacteriales bacterium
ATTTTGAAGATCGAAATGCATTTCCTGCCGGATATTTACGTGCCGTGTGAGGTGTGCCATGGACAGCGGTATAACCGCGAGACCTTGGAGGTTCGCTACAAGGGCAAGAACATTTACGACGTGTTGGAAATGACCGTGGAAGAAGCCACTGCTTTTTTTGCGAGCGTGCCGAAGATCGCGCGCAAACTGCAAACGTTGGCGGACGTGGGACTGGGCTATATTAAACTCGGTCAGCCTGCCACCACCTTGTCGGGCGGTGAGGCACAGCGCGTGAAACTTGCCACTGAGCTTTCCAAGCGCGCCACCGGACGAACGGTGTATATTTTGGACGAGCCCACAACCGGCTTACACACAGCAGACGTGGCACAGCTCATTGAGGTGCTGCAAAAGTTAGTGGATGGCGGCAACACGGTGATCGTCATTGAACACAATCTGGATGTTATCAAAAGCGCAGACCACATTGTGGATCTGGGACCGGAGGGTGGTAACCGCGGCGGAACCTTGGTTGCCTGCGGGACACCCGCCGAGGTCGCGGCTGTGCCTGAATCGTATACGGGACAATTCTTAAAGAACGTGTTATAAAGAAAGGAGGGACCGTCTATGCAAATGGTGTATCGGGTATCGTACTATGCGGGTGTGCAGACCTTGCGTTTGCTTCATCGTTTGGGGCGGTTTCTGACCCTTTTGTTTTTGCCGATTCGTCTGCTTGTCAGGCGTTTATGCGAAGTATTGCGACGGCATCGCGGTCGTACACTGCGTGCAAAGCTTGTTACTTTCCGGGGGTATTGTACCGGTGCGGGCAGGCGAGTCCGAGAGGCGTGGTGCAAAACCCCCCTTCTCGGCATACTGCAAGTATTTCTCTTGCCGATTGAGGCGATGAGACGGTACCGTCACGTTGTCAAAGGGGCGGTGACAGTGGTAGCGATCGTGTTGACCGCGCTCTTGTTGCAGGCAACGCTCCGTTACTGGAACAGCATTACGTTTGCATTGGCGTTGACCGATTCCGAAGGGGATACCATTGGCTACGTGTCTGACGAATTGGAATTGCAAGCCGGTATTGCGATGGCACAAGAACGTCTCGAAACGACCGACATCCTACTGGAAGCGGCCATTAAACCGGATGTGTCGCTGCACATGATTCCGCAGGCAAGTGTATTAGAACGAGCGGAGATTTGTGATTACTTGTTATTCCGTACGGATGCGGTGTTACTCTATGCGAGCGGCGTGTATATTGACGGTATATTTTGCGGTGCTGTAGAGGATCGCGATGCCCTCGAACAGTTGTTGGAGGAAATTTTAGAAGACAACTGCGACGGAAAAGAGGGCGTGACAGCCTCGTTTTTTGAAACGGTGGAGCTGCTCGACGGGCAGTACCCGCAGCCGCGCATTTTGTCGCCGGAAGAAATGAAGAAATTCCTGATGTCCGATTCCCGTTTGCAGGTGTTGGTTTCCGGCACGATTCAGTACGAGGTCGAGGTGCCGTACAGCGTGCAGCGCGTGGCGGATGCTTCGTCTTATGAGGGCAGTGAACGGGTACGTACCAACGGCGAAAAAGGACTCAACCGGGTGACGGCAACGGTTACCTATCTTAACGGTGAGCAATTATCCAGTGTGATCACCTCGTCTACGGTGATCAAGGAGCCGGTCACGCAGGTCGTGGCGTACGGCACCAAAGCGATCGACAAAAACTACCAGGGCGGTGCGAATGCGACGGGACGGTTTGTTTGGCCGACACCCGATACGCGGTACGTATCGCAGTATTTCCACGCGCGGCACGGCGGTCTTGATATTTGGAGTCGCGATATGACGGGTGAGGATATTGTGGCGGCTGACGGCGGTACGGTTATTGTGGCGGTCGATCCTAAGGGAACCACGTACTGGTCGTACGGGAAATACATTATCATCGACCACGGCGGTGGGTATCAAACGTTGTATGCACATTGCGACGAATTGTTTGTAAAAACAGGTGACAAGGTCATTCAGGGACAACGCATTGCCGCAGTGGGAAATACCGGTCGCAGTACGTCGCCGCACCTACATTTTGAGGTGCGTGTGAACGGCCGTGCGGTCAATCCGATGAAATTCTTTTGATAGGTTACATAAAAGGGGAAGCAAATATGGCAAAGCAAGAACAGTTACGCAACATCGCGATCATTGCACACGTTGATCACGGCAAAACGACGCTGGTGGACCAGTTACTCCGACAAAGCGGGGTGTTTCGCGCCAACGAGCAAGTGTCCGAACGCGTGATGGATTCGAACGATCTGGAGCGTGAGCGCGGCATCACCATTCTGTCCAAAAACACGGCGGTGATGTACAACGGCACCAAGATCAATATTGTGGATACGCCCGGTCACGCGGATTTCGGCGGCGAGGTGGAGCGCATTCTGATGATGGTGGACGGTGTTCTGTTACTGGTGGATGCGTTTGAGGGCTGTATGCCGCAGACGCGATTTGTGCTGAAAAAGGCATTGGGTCTCGGTAAGCGCCCGGTTGTGGTCATCAACAAGATCGATCGCGACGGTGCCAGACCGGCAGAGGTGATCGACGAGCTGCTGGATCTGTTCATTGAGTTGGGTGCAGACGAGGATCAACTGGATTTTCCGGTGGTATACGCCTCGGGGCGTGACGGTTATTCTTCGCTTGATCCCGATGTGCGCGACGGCGATATGAAGCCGCTGTTTGAAGCCATTTTGACGCACGTGCCCGCGCCTGAGGGGAACGTGGACGGACCGCTTCAGATCTTGTTTTCCAATATTGATTATGACGACTATGTCGGCCGCATCGGTGTCGGTCGTGTAGAACGCGGCCGCGTGAAAAACGGGCAGATGGTTACGCTGTGCAAAAAGGACGGCACCACTGCGAATGCGCGAATCGGCAAGCTGTACCAGTTCGAGGGATTGCGCCGCGTGGAGCACGATACGGCGGAGGTGGGTGATCTGATCGCGGTGACAGGCATTACCGATCTCAACATCGGAGAGACCGCCTGCGACCCCGAGTGCGTGGAGGCGCGGCCGTTCGTACATATCGACGAACCGACCATTTCGATGTTGTTTATGGTGAACAACAGCCCGTTTGCCGGCAAAGAGGGGAAATTTGTAACCTCGCGTAATTTGCGGGAGCGTTTGTTCAAAGAGGTCGAGACTAATGTGAGTATGCGGGTGCGTGAAACCGATTCCACCGACGCGTTTGAGGTGTCCGGTCGCGGTGAATTGCATCTTTCCATTTTGATTGAATCCATGCGGCGGCAGGGATACGAGTTCGCGGTCAGTCGTCCGCAGGTCATTTACAAGCACGATGAAAACGGTGCGTTGCTGGAGCCGATGGAGTTGCTGATGATCGAAGTGCCCGAACAGTATGTCGGCGTGGTGATGGAGAAGCTCGGCTCACGCAAGGCAGAACTTTTGAATATGGGTACCCGCGATACGGGTGCTACCCATTTGGAATTCCGTATTCCGTCGCGCGGATTGATGGGATACCGTCAGCAATTCTTGACCGATACCAACGGCAACGGCATCATGAACAGCATTTTTGACGGGTATGAGCCGTACAAGGGTGATATTCCGCAGCGCGTGCAGGGATCGCTGGTGGTGTTTGAGACCGGCGAGACCAGTAGCTACGGTTTGTTTAACGCACAAGACCGCGGGACGCTGTTCGTTGGCCCGTCTGTGCCGGTATACGAGGGTATGATCATCGGTCAATCGCCCAAGAGTGAAGATATTACCGTGAATGTGTGCAAGAAAAAGCACGTCACAAATATGCGCGCGGCGGGCTCGGACGAGGCGCTTCGCTTGACTCCGCCGACGGTGCTGTCACTTGAGCAATCACTGGAATTTATCAACGATGACGAATTGGTGGAGGTAACCCCCGAGAACATTCGTCTGCGTAAGCGTATTTTGTCCAAGGAACAGCGCATGAAGGAGTACGCCAAAAAGAAGTCATGACGCGGTATGTACTTCGACCATTGTGGGTCGTTGGGCTGGCATGGCTCATGACGGTACTGATATGTCCGTGGTTGCCGGTGGGGTGGCTCAAGATCGTGATGATCCTTTGTGCGGCGATATTCGTACTTTCTCTGTGTATTCCCGTGTTTCGGCACATTCACGCCATCCCGCTGACGGCGGCGGTGTGCTTACTCGCGACCGCCATGTATCACGCGGCCTATTTTCAGCGCGTGCAGCCTACCGAGGTGGCGGCGGAACAGTCGTTGTCGCTTGACGTTCAAGTGATCGAGAATGATCCTAACGTCTTGCTGCAGGTGCAGGCAGGGGATCTGCCGCGGGGAACGCGGCTGATATGGTATTCACCGGATGCGGCGCTGGCACCGGAACCGTATGATCGGTTTTCTGCCGTGTTTACCGTGGAGCCGGCTGCGGGCGGTTCGACTTTGTCACAACTGATGCGCCGTGCAGACGGCACCTGGTTGCGGGTGCGCACCGTGCAGACACAGGCGGTCAAGGAAACGCTCACGGCGGGGCCCGTTCCGTGGACAGCGTGCTTTTCGCGGGTGCGTGGGCAGCTCATCGTCGCGATCGAACAAAATTTAGACGGCGATATCGGTGCTGCGGTATCGGGTATTTGCTACGGTGCAGACGAACATTTATCTGACGGGGCGGCATCCGATTTTCGTAACTGCGGTGTATCGCATCTGTTTTCGGTATCCGGGTTACACATGACGGTGTTACTGCAGGGCGTGGTATATTTGTTGCGTCGGTTGCGTGTCGGACGCGTTTGGCGCTCGTTGCTTGGAGCGGTACTGTTGTTGGGATTTATGACCATCGTCGGTTTTTCTGCTTCTGTGGTGCGTGCCGGTGTGGTCAGTTTGGTTACCTTGCTCGGCAGTTGTCTTCGGCGACGTGCCGACGAGCGAAACTCGCTGGGGTTAGCGCTTTTGATATTGCTGATCCCGAATCCGCTTGCGGTATACGATCCGGGATTGCTGCTATCGTTTTCTGCCACCTTCGGGTTGGTGTGCTGGACAGAGCCGATCGCGCGATTCTTGTTGTGTGAGAGGGAGCCGAAGCATTTTGCAAAGCTGATAAAAGGAGTCGTTTCTACGGTGGCGGTCAGCCTGGCGGCGACGCTGGCAACACTGCCGGTGCTTGCCCTCTATTTCGGGCGGGCATCGCTCTTATCGGTGCCTGCTAATCTGCTTACGACCTTACCGTCAGAGGTGGTGCTGATCACCGGTTGCGTGGGATCCATCTTGTCTGTGTGCGGAATATCGGTGATCGCACAGCCCTTGTTCCTGCTTGCAGGGGTGATGAGTCGGTATTTGTTGTGGCTTTGCGAAAAATTTTCTGCTTTTTCTCTGGCGACGGTTGCCATACGGGCACCCTTTCTGTTATTATGGTTAATAGGATCTTATTTTCTGTTCCTGATGGGACGCCGCGTACTGGGTCGGCAGAGTTTGTCGATGCTGTCCGGTGTCTGTGTTTGCATCTTATGTGTCGGGTTTCTGCTCCATCGGGGCACCGTATACAATACCCTGCGCACCGAGAGTGTGGAGGGGAAAAACGGTTTGTCGGTGGTGGCGTCCTATCGCGGCAGCACGGTGTTGGTGACAGCACCTGACAGCATCACACCGCTTTACGGCGCAAAGGATGCGTTGGATGCGCTGGGACTAACGCGGATTGATGCGGTGTTCGTGATCGGCGGAGAGGAATCTGCGGCACTGTATATTCCCGTTGCACTAAAGGAGTATTTAACCGATAGTACCCTGATGCTGTACAGTGATCCGTCGGGGGACGGTATCCCACTTTCGCACTATCGGGTGCGGCTTGGGAAATCATTGGAAGCGCAATGGCAACAAGAAGAATTATTGCTTAACTGGCATGAGCAAACCTTGTTGTTTACGGCGCGGTCGGAAGCGGTTGGCAAAGCGGATGCCGTGTTTTGCGGCGGATAACATAAAGGAGTTGGCGGTATGGCGTTCTCGGAACAAGACCTTAAAATGCATCTAAAAACCGAAGAAGTCAAGCGGGTGTATCTGTTGTATGGCGAGGAAAGCTATCTGACCATGCATTATATGGAGCAGCTGGTACG